>NZ_JBEXNT010000047.1:0-58212 GCF_040611255.1 Kitasatospora sp. NPDC002965
GTGGCTGCCGGCCTGGGGGTGGCGCTGCTGCCGCCGGCGCTGGTGCCGCGGCCGGGGGCGGTGGAGCTGGAGGTGACGGCGCCGCGCACCCGCCGTCGCCACGATGTAGACCGTCGCGTTGGCGGTCTGCACGTCACCGCAGAGGACCTTGGCCGCGCCGTTGACGGTGAACTCCGGGACGGCGCCGGTCACCGTGACGTCGTGGGTCTCCAGGGTCTTGTGGCCGCCGGTCAGCGCGGTGGGGGCGAGCCGCTGCGGGACCACGTGGTACGTGAGGACCTTGGTGAGCTTCTCCTTGTCGGCGAGGACGGCGTCGAGGTCCTTCTTCGGGAGCTTGGCGAAGGCGTCGTTGGTCGGCGCGAACACGGTGATGTTCTTCGCCGAGTTGAGCGTGTCGACCAGACCGGCCTGCTTCACCGCCGTGACGAGCGTGGACAGCAGCGGGTTGTTGGAGGCGGCGGTCGCGACCGGGTCCTGTGCCATCCCGTCGAAGGAGCCGGCGCCGTCCTTCGGCACGGCGGAACACGCGGCACCGAACGGCCGGCCGGCCGCCGCCTGGACGGCCGGGGATCCCGTCCCCGGGTCGGGGCTGGTGGCGGCGGACGTGGAGCCGGTGGCGGTCGTCGCGGGCGCGGCGGACTTGGCCGTGTCGGACGCCTTGGTGCCGTCGTCGCTGCCGCAGGCGGAGAGGGCCGCGGCGAGGAGGCCGGCGGCGAGCAGGGCGGTGACGGGCTTGCGGCTCAGGATCGGGTTCATCGGACGGACTTTCTGTGAGGTGTGCCGGCCGGTTGCCGGCGACGTCGAGGTGGTCCCGCAGGGGACCGGGTCCCGCAGGGGACCGGTGGTGGGACGGTGGGGGTCGGGTGGGGCCGCCGTTCGGGCGGCCGGGGAGTGGTTCAGACGACGGTGACGACCGTGCTGTGCCAGCCGGTCGCCCCCGACGGGTAGGGCGGTCGGCGGGCCTCGTCCTGGACGGCGCCGGCGGCGTCGGTGGCGCGCACCTCCAGGCGGTGCGTGCCGGGCGTGGCGCCCGTCCAGCGCAGGCTCCACTGCCGCCACACGTCGGGACCGGCGTCGACGGCGAGTGACGCCTGCCGCCACGGGCCGCCGTCGACGCGGACCTCCACGGCGGCGACGCCCCGGTGGGTGGCCCAGGCGGTGCCGGCGACCGTGACGTCCCCGGCCGGGACGCGGGCGAACGCGGCGGGAACGTCGATCCGCGAGGCCGTGCGCACCTCGCCGGTGCGGTCCCAGCCGCGCCGCACCCAGTACGGGTCGTGGGCGGCGAAGGTGGTGACCTCCAGGTCGACCAGCCACTTGGTGGCCGAGGCGTAGCCGTAGAAGCCCGGCACCACCGTCCGGCAGGGGAAGCCGTGCTCGACGGGCAGCGGCTCGCCGTTCATCGCGACCGCCAGCAGCGCCGTGCGGCCGTCCAGCACCGGGTCCAGCGGGGTGCCGATGGTCATGCCGTCCTTCGAGGTGCCCAGCAGCTGGTCCGCCCCGGCGCGCACACCGGCCCGGCGGAGGAGGCCGGGCAGGGAGGCGCCGAGCCAGCGGGTGGTGCCGACGTACGGGCCGCCCACCTCGTTGGAGACGCAGGACAGCGTGTGGTCGAACTCGTCCAGGGGCAGCGCGAGCAGGTCGTCGAAGTCGAGGAGAAGCGGTCGGTCGACGAGGCCGTGGATGCGCAGGGCCCAGTCGCGCGGGTCGATCCGGGGCAGTGCGAGCGCCGTGTCGACGCGGTAGAAGTCGGCGGTCCCGGTCCGGAAGCCCGGCATTCCGGGGAGCCGGAGGTCGGCGCCGGCCGGGAGCGGCGGCGCGGGGCGGGCCGGTGCCGGGAGCCGGACCGCGCGGCGGGCGGTGGTGACGTCGTTGCGGCGGTCGGACAGCGTCCGGCCCCCGGTTGCGAGGCCTGCGGAGACGGCGATCACGGCGCCGGCGGCGAGGACGGTCCGGCGGGCGGGTGGTGCGGGGTCGGCTCCGGCGGCCGTGGCGATGTCGCGCGCCCGGTCGGGGCCGTGGCCGTCCGCCCTCTTCCGGTCCGTGTCCTGATCGGGGTCCGGTTCGGAGTCCTGCTCGGCGCCGGACGCCTCACGCGCCGTGCCGGTCCCTTCTCCGCCCCGTTCGCCGCCGTGTCCGTCGGTCCGTCCGTCGGTCCGTCCGCCGTCCGCTGCGTCTCCGCCGTCGCCTGCCCGGCCCGGTCCGTCGCCGGCCCGCGCTTGCGGGACGGACCGGACCGGCGGGGCGGGCCTGCGACGCAGGAGCGCGAGGAGTACGGCGGCCCCGGCCAGCGCGGCGGCCGACGACGGCAGCGCGTCGGCGGGTCCGGCGTCCGGCCGGGCGAGTGCCGCCCAGACCCCCAGGGCGCCGAAGCCGACCGGAAGGAGGATGCCGAGGGCGCGGCGTCGGGCCGCGACCGGTCCGAGTGCGGCGGCGAGCACGGCGAGCACGGCGAGGATCCCGGACAGCAGCACCGTCTTGTCGGCGGTGCCGAAGGACCGCACCGCCCACTCCTTGACCGCCGTGGGGGCGAGGTCGATGGCGGTGGAGCCGATCGCGAGCACGGGCGCCGCCGCCGGCCGGCCGAACGCGGCCACGGCCTCGCCGACCCCGACGGCGGCGGCTGCGGCGGCGAGGCCGCACAGCATCGGAACCGCTGTCCGGCCGGGGCCGCGCGTGCTTCCCTCCGCTCCGCCGGGCGCTCCGCCGTGCACCGCGTCGCGCGCCTCGCCGCTCGCGTCGCGGTCGCGGCCCGGCGGCCGGATCCCTCGGGTGCTCGTCCTGTTGCTCACACCGCGCATTCGGCCCAGCCGCCGTGGCGGATGGGTGAGATCGGCACACTCACCCGATCGGGTGAATCAGGACCTCTGGAGCGACCCCCGGGAACTCTGCGACCTCCGGGAACTCTGCGGCCCCAGGGGCCTCCTGAGGCTCCTGCAGCTTCTTGGCGCTGAGTGCCGGGCGGCTTCCGCTTCCGTCGGGGGCGCCGTCCGGGCATAATAAACGAACGTTCATTTACTAATGGAGGAGGTGGCCGGTGGCCGGTCGACCGAGAGGCGTCGACGACGCGGTGATCCTGCGTGCGGCGGTGGAGGTGATGGGCCGGGTCGGCCCCGCCGGGCTGACCCTGGCGGCCGTCGCGGGCGAGGTCGGGCTGGTGCCGGCCACCCTCGTCCAACGGTTCGGCTCCAAGCGCGGCCTGCTGGTCGCGCTGGCCGAGCACTCCGTCCGGGAGGCGGAGGCGCGCTACGGCGAACTGTCGGCCGAGCACACCTCACCGCTGGCCGCGCTGACGGCGCTGGCCGTGGACTCGACGGCCGCCATGGAGACGCCGGACGGCTACGCCAACCACCTGGCGTTCCTCTGCGCGGACCTCACCGACCCGACGCTCCGCGAGCACGCCCTGGCCGTCCACCGGAAGCAGCGCGAGGCGCTGGAGAGGCTCCTGGCCGAGGCCGTCGCCGCGGGCGAACTGCGCGCGGGGACCGACCCGGCGGCGCTGGCCGGATCCGTCCAGGCGGTCGCCGCCGGCGCCGGACTGGCCTGGGCCCTGGACCGCGAAGGCACGCTGCCGCAGCGGATCGAACGGGAGATCGACACCCTGCTGTCGCCCCGCACGCCGTCGTGGGGCGGCACCGAGACGGAGGGATCATGACGCACGACACGCAGCCGCTCGCGGGGAAGGTCGCCCTGGTCGCCGGAGGCACCCGGGGAGGCGGGCGGGGGATCGCCGTCGAACTGGGAGCGGCCGGGGCCACGGTCTACGTCACCGGGCGGTCCAGCTCTGCCGGACGGTCCGAGCTGGACCGCCCGGAGACCATCGAGGAGACCGCCCGCCGGGTCACCGAGGCCGGCGGCACCGGGATCCCGGTCCGCACCGACCACAGCCGCCCCGAGGAGGTCCGGGCCCTGGTCGACCGGATCGCCGCCGAGCAGGACGGTCGGCTCGACCTGCTCGTCAACTCCGTCTGGGGCGGCGATCCACTGACCGACTGGCAGCACCCGCTGTGGGAGCAGGACCTGGACACCGGCCTGCGGCTGGTCCGGCAGGCCGTGGAGACCCACGTCATCACCAGCCGGTACGCGCTCCCGCTGATGGTGGCGCGCGGCAGCGGCCTGGTCGTGGAGGTCACCGACGGCAACACCGCCCGCTACCGCGGCTCGTTCTTCTACGACCTCGCCAAGTCGTCGGTGATCCGGCTCGCCGTCGCCCAGGCGGCCGAGCTGAAGCCGCACGGGGTCGCAGCGGTCGCCCTCACCCCCGGCTTCCTCCGCTCGGAGGCGATGCTGGAGCACTTCGGCGTCCGCGAGGAGAACTGGCGCGACGGGGCCGCCGCCGACCCGGACTTCGCGCACTCCGAGACCCCCGCCTACCTGGGCCGGGCCGTCGTCGCGCTGGCCGCCGACCCGCACGTGATGGCCAGGACCGGCCGTGCCCTGGCCACTTGGGGCCTCTACCGGGAGTACGGGTTCACCGACGCCGACGGGACCACGCCGGACTTCGCCGCCCACTGGGCCGACGCCCTGGAGGCGGAGCACGGCCCGCTCGGCGAGCCGCTGTAGCGCCGGGCGCAGGCGGCGGCAGGGCGCCGGACATCCGGCGCCCCGCCCCCGGCCCGCTTCACCGGGCGGCGTCCCGCCCGTTCACCTCGGCCCGCCCTGCGTCGGCGCGCCCTGCGTCGGCCCGCTTCACGTCCGTTCGTTCACGCAGAGGATGTTCCCTTCGCTGTCCTTGAACCAGGCGGCGCGCATGCCGTCGTCCTCCACCACGCCGTCGACCGTCTTCAGCCCCGGCAGGTCGTACTCCTCGAACGTGACGCCGCGGCTGCGCAGCGTCGACATCTCGGCATCGAGGTCCGCGACCTTGAAACTGGCCAGGGTGTGCGCGGCCTGCCCGGCGGTCGGGGTCTCGTAGAGGCCGAACTCCGTGCCGCCGCACTCGAATGTGACGTCGTGCGAGCCTTCCTCGCTGAGCTTCACGCCGAGGGTTTCGGTGTAGTAGTGCTTCGCCCGGTCCAGGTCGGCCGCCGGGATGATGGGGATCAGCGGTGCGTTTCCAAGCATGTCCATCGCCTCCTACTACCACCAGGCTAGTTCTCCGACCCGGCACGGCCACCCGGTCGTGCGGCGAGGGTCCCGGCCGCCCCGGCACCGTGGACGTCCGGCCCCTGCCTCCGCCCCGACCTCCGCCCGGCTGTGACCCCGGGGCGCGAGCGGTCGACGACCGCCGGTCACGATGCGCCGAGACGCCAGAGGGAGGTCACCTCGGCGGCGCGGGCGGCCCGGAGCGGGTCGCCCACCCGGGTGCCGCCGGAGCCCCGGGCGGTCCCGGCGGGCCCGGCGGCGGGGGCGGCGCGGGCGGCCTCGACGGCCCGGCGGTGGCGGGGGCGGGTGTCGAGACGGCCGAGGGCACGCAGACCGGCCTTGGCGAACGCCGCGTTCAACTCGTCACGGGAGCGCAGGCCCAGGTGCTCGGCGAGGTCGGAGAGGATCAGCCAGCCCTCCCCGCCGGGCACGAGCCGGTCCGCCAGGCCGTCGAGGAATCCGGACAGCATGCGCCCGTCGGGATCGTAGACACCCTGGTCGAGGGGAGAGCTCTGCCGGGCGGGCAGCCAGGGCGGGTTGCAGACCACCAGACCGGCCCGTTCACCGCCGGGTGGGTAGAGGCCGGTGCCGACCGGCCGGACGCGGTCGGCGAGCCCGAGCCGGTGCGCGTTGTCGGACGCGCAGGCGAGGGCGCGCGGGTTGACGTCGGTGGCGAGCACCCGGCCGATCCCGCGCCGGGCCAGGACGGCCGCCAGGACCCCGCTGCCGGTACCGAGGTCGAACGCCGTGCCGTGGCCGGGGCCCGCAGCACGGACGGCGGAGGGCAGCGGAGCACGGGCGACCAGGTCGACGTACTCGCCGCGGACGGGGGAGAACACGCCGTAGTGCGGGTGGATGCGTGCGCCGAGCGCGGGCACGTCCACGCCCCGCTCGCGCCACTGCTGCGCGCCGATGACGCCGAGCAGCTCGCGCAGCGCGACGACCCTGGGTCCGTCCGGCGGGCCGTAGGCCTCGTGGCAGGCCCTGCGCACATCCGGCGCGCGTCGCAGACGGAGTGAGTGATCGGCTTCCAGCAGCACCAGGAGCGAGCCGGCCACCCGGGCGGTCCGGGCGCGTTCCTCCCGGTGGAGCCGGAAGGCCTCGGCCGCGGTGGTCGGCGCCGTACCGCCGGGCACCTGCGGGCGGTGCGGGTCGGCGCCGGCCCGGCGAGCCAGGGCGGAACACAGCTGGCGGGCCCCGTGGTAGTCGCCCTGCCAGAGCACGGCGGTACCGCGCACCGCCCACGCGTGGGCGGCGTCGGCCCGCAGCCGGTCGTCGGCGACGATCACTCCGCCGGGCGGCGGCGCACCGTTCTCGGAATGCCAACGGGCGGGAAGGGCGGGTAGGGCGGCGCCGGTGATGACGCCGGGGGTGTCGGTCCGGTCGAGCTCGGACACCGGTACTCCTCGTGGTCGAACGTGCGGATGGGCACGAAGAGCACTTCGACGAGGAGGGGGAGCGGACAGCAGGTCAGGACGGGCGCGGCTCCCCGGTCGAAGTGCGGACCGTGGAGTCGCCGAGCACCATGCCGGGCACCGCGCAGCCTGTCATGAGCAGCCCTTTCCGGAAACGGGAGGATCCCGCCGTGGGTGGGCGGAACGCGACGAGGGTGTCACGTCGTCGGGCTGCTCCGCAAACGAATTGCCACCCGCCGTACCGGACACGCAGGCTCTCTCCGTCCGCCGGCCGGTTCTCGGGCGGCCGGGTGGAGGGGGCGCGGGGAGGAGAGACACGGTGCTCCACCTCCCCGCGCCCGTTCACCCGTCACGGTCGGCCACGCCCGTCATCCGGCGGTGAGGAAGTCGGCGACCAGGGCGGCGAAGTCCTCGGGCGAAAGGACGCGGATGCCGAGCTCCTCGGCCTTGGCCAGCTTGGAGCCGGCCTTCCCTCCGGCGACCAGCAGCGTGGTGCGCTTGGACACGGACGAGGACGCCTTGCCTCCCGCCCGTTCGATCAACTCGTTCATCTCGTTCCGGGACAGCGCGGCGAGGGGCCCGGTCATGCTTCCCGTCACGACGACGGCCTCGCCCGCCAGCGGTCCTTCGCCCTGCGTCCCCTGCGTCCCCTCGGTTCCCTCCGTCCCCTCCGTCTCCGCCGTGGCCGCGGCGGCCCGCACCGGCTCGGTCGTCGCGGTGCCGACGTTCTGCGCGATCAGCTTGTCCAGGACGGGCGCGAGTTCGACGAGCTCGGCGACGATCACCCGGGCCTTCTCCGGGCCGATGCCGTCGACGGTGGCCAGGGTCTCGGCGTCCGCACTGCGGATGGCGGCCATCGACCCGAAGTGGGCGGCGATGCGCCGGGACATGGTGCGTCCGGTGCCTCTCACTCCCAGGGCGCAGAAGACGCGGTTGAGCGGGCGGGCCCGGGCGGTCTCGATGGCGGCGAGGAGGTTGTCGGTGCTGGTGTCGCCCATGCGTTCCAGGCCGAGGAACTGCTCGCGGGTCAGGGCGAACAGGTCCGCCACGTCGGTGACGAGCCCGGCTTCGACGAGCTGGACGGCGCGGGTGCCGCCGAGACCCTCGATGTCCAGCTGGTCACGGCCTGCGGCGTAGCGGATCGAGGCGACCGCCTGGCAGTTGCGGCCGCGTGCGCAGCGCCAGCGCTGCTCGGTGGTGTCGATCGCGTCGCCGCAGCGCGGGCAGCTCTCCGGGAAGACGATCGGCTTCTCGTCTCCCGTGCGCTCGTCCACGAGCGGCGCCTCGACGCGGGGAATGACGTCGCCCGCGCGGTAGACGAAGACGCGGTCGCCGATCATCAGGTCGCGGCGGGTGATGTCGGCGGGGTTGTGGAGGGTCGCGTAGGTGACGGTGACGCCGTCGATGACGACGGGTTCGAGAACGGCGCGCGGGGCGATGATGCCGGTGCGGCCGACGTTCCACTCGACCTCCAGCAGACGTGTGACGGTGTGCTGGGCGGGGAGTTTGCGGGCGATCGCCCAGCGCGGGGCGCGCGAGCCGGAACCGGCCAGGGCCCGGTCGGCGGGGGAGTCGGCCTTGATCACGATGCCGTCGATGCCGAACGGCAGGGCGGCGCGCAGGGCGGCGATCTCCTCGACGCGCCGCTGGACCTCCTCGATCGTGGCACAGCGGGCGGGGCCGACGGCGGTGGAGGCCGCGGTGTTGGCGCCGAGGGCCGCCAGTCGCTCCAGGAGGGCGCTGTGGGTGAGCTCCTCGCCGAGGCCGGGGCCGAGGGCGTCGTAGGCGAAGAAGGTCAGCTCGACGCGGTAGGGGCGGTCCTTGGCCCGCAGGGTGCCCGCGGCGCCGTTGCGGGGGTTGGCGAACGGCGTCGCGCCGTGTGCGGTCCGGACCGTGTTGGCGTGCTCGAACTGCTCGGCGGTGAGCAGGACCTCACCGCGCAGTTCGACGTCGACGGGGGCCGCGAGTTCGGCGGGCAGACCGAGGATCGCGCCGGCGGCATGGGAGATGTCCTCCCCGGCGAGGCCGTCGCCACGGGTGAGGATCCGGTGCAGGCGGCCGGCGCGGTAGCGGGCGGCGACCGCGAGCCCGTCCAGCTTGGGCTCCACGCACCAGCCGTCGACGGGGTGGTCGAGGCGGCGCTCCAGCCCGGCCGCCCAGTCCGCGAGTTCCTCCGCGGTGAAGACGTTGTCGAGGGACAGCATCGGCTCGCTGTGCGGGACGTCGCCGCCGACCGCGCCGCCGGCGACCTTCCCGGTGGGGGACTCCGGCAGGGCCTGGTCGGGGTGTGCGTCCTCGAACGCGGCGACGGCGCGGAGCAGTGCGTCGTACTCGTCGTCGCCGAGCGGTGTCGAGCCGTCCGTGTAGTACGCGGCGGAGGCCTGGAGGGCCGTCCGGACGGCGGTGGCGTAGTCGGCGGGGGAGAGCACTGCGTCTGTCATGTGGCCATCCTGACCTGTGCCACTGACATCTCCGGTCGGCGCCGCGGACGGCCGTCCGCGCCGTCGGGGCGGGCCGGCGCCGTGGCCCGGGACGGTGGCCGAGGGGGCGTCCGAGGAGGCCCGGAAAATTCCTCGCAACCGACCTGCAACCCGGGGCGGCGCCACACGTCTGTACGGATGAGAGGCGGGAAGCCGCCTCGGTGAGGGTTCGGGCCGAGCGCGGGCCCGCACCCGAAGCACCGTCACCCGGGGCCGGCCGGCGCAGCCGCGCACCCGTGGAACACCACCCGCACCGCCGATCGCTGCTGACGCCTGCCCGCAGCCGGAAACCAGAGGACCCTGCCATGCTCTCCGCCGTCCGTATCCCGCACCGCCTGCGCCGCTCCGTCGTGCGCACCGCCACCGCCGTCGTCCTGGGAACCGTGCTGGCCGCCGGGCCGGTCCTGCTGTCGGCGCCCGCGGCGTTCGCCGACGCGCCGCCGTCGGCCGTCCTCACCGTTCAGCCCCCGGCCTCGGTCGGCTTCGCCGGCCAGCCGGTCGAGTTCACCGAGACCGTCACCAACACGGGCACCGAGACCACCTCGTACGGCCTGTCCCTGAGCACCACCAGCGAGGCGGGCACGCCGACCCCGGACGCCATCACCATCGACTACCGGGACCCGGCCGACGGCACCTGGAAGCCCGTCCCGCTGGAGACCGGCACCACGGGCGGGCGGGTCGGCTACCAGGGCACGCTCCCCGGCGACCTGACCGTCGCGCCCGGGGCCACCGCCACCGTCCGGCTGCGCATCGGGGCCCCCATGGGCCGGCCCCACAACGGGTACAGCAACGGCGGGTTCCGGTCGATGGACCTGCGTTCCGCGGTGGCCGCCCTCGACGGGTCCTGGGTCGCGCTGGCCCAGGAGACCCGGACGATCGGCGTCGACTCGATCTCCGCCTCGCTGGGCCCGGTGCCGGCCACGGCCGTCGCGGGCGGCGAGCCGATCGAGTTCGACGCCGTCCTGGCCAACCCCACCCCCTCCGCGTACGCCAACCTCGGCCGCGTCCTGTTCACCGACCCGCACGCCACCGTCCAGGTCCGCCGGGCCGACGGTTCCTGGAACACCCTGGCGCCGGTCCGCGGGAGCGACCCCGACGGGAAGCCGGGTGTCTACCTGGAGGGCCGTGACTCCGGTATCGGCGCGGGTGCCACGACGACCACCCGCGTCCGGGTGTCCTACGACGCGACCACCCCGGTCGGTGCGACCCCGCTGACCCCCTGCACCTTCGTCAACGAGCCTGCGGCCCAGCCGTTCCAGGGGACGACCATGTGCGTCCGGGGCGCCGTCGTGGAGATCACCGCCCCGAAGGCGACCGCCTCACCCGAGCCGACCGCCACCGCCACGGCCACCGCCACTGCGACGGCCACGCCCGTGCCGACCACGCCCGTGCCGACCACGCCCGTGCCGACCGCTCCGGCTCCGGCGACCAGCAGCGCCACTCCTGCGGCGGCCGTCCCGTCCGCCACGAGTTCCCCGGCCCCGGTCCGTGCTGTCGCCCCGGCCCCGGCGGTCCCGGTGGCGGTGGCCCCGGTGGCGGCAGCCGCCCCGGTCGGAGGTGAGCTCGCCAGCACCGGTTCCGACGGGTCCGCGGCTCTCCTGGGCACGGCCGGCGGCCTGTCCGTGATCGGCGGCGGCGCCCTCTGGCTGGCCCGCCGCCGACGCGCCTGAACCCCGATGACGCGGGGAGCGCCGGAACACGGCTCCCCGGTGGCCGGGCCCGCTGACGGCGCGCTCGGTCACCGGGGCCGCCCGGCGCTGGGCGCGGGCGGCTCCGCTGCCGATCGGTCGGGCGTGCCGTCGGATTCACCGGCTCGGTCCGTCAACCAGACTACTCAATAGCCGAGTTGGCGCCCGGTGTGCCGGTTCGGCCGGGCGCGGACACCAGGGCGGCCCGGTCTTCGACGAACTCCTCCGGGCCGAAGAAGCAGTCACCGTCTCCGGACCGGAAGGGTTCCTCGCCGGGGTAGGAGGAGTCCGCGTCGTCGACCGGGCGGCGTTCGGGCGTGACGGTCCGGGGCGGTACGGACGGCACGCGGACCCGGGAGGCGAAACGGGTCGACGGCCGTTCGGGCGGCCCGGAGTTCAGCCCGAACCGACTTCTGCTCGGCGCGAGTTCCCGCCACGCCGTCCGGCGGCGCACGGGCACGGGCGCGGGCGGCGGCGTGGACGACGCCCACCGTCGCGAACCGGATCCGGTCGGTCCGGCGCTCGACGGGGGCGCCGGCGGCCCCGTACGCGCCTCCGGCCCCGTCGACCGGCTTGCCGTGCGAGGTCCGGGGTCCGCCGCTCGCGGCCTGCCGTCCGCCCTCAGGCGTCGATCCGCCGGACGACGACCTCGTACTGGTCGACCGAGCCGTCCCAGCGGGCCACCAACGGCCCGCCGTCCTGCTCCTCCTCCATCTCGTAGAGGCAGAGGGCGAGGTCGTGCGACTCCGGGTCGCAGAAGGCCGCCAGGTAGTCGCGCAGGCGGTCGTCCTCGACGGCCGCGATCCGGTCGTGGGCCTCGCCGTCCACCTCGTCGGCCGAGTCGCCGAGACCGGCGGGCACGTCGCCCGGGCCGGTGACGCCCAGGAGGCCCGTGGCGGCGCGCAGCGCGTCGAGGAGGGTGTCGGCGGAGGCTATCCGGCCCTCCCACAGCCTCCACGCCCCGCCTGGCAGGCCGGCCGAGGCGAGGTCGAGCCCGTGACGGTCCGCCAGCCGACCCAGGTCGGCTCCCAGGACCGCGCCGGTCCAGGACGGCGACAACGCGACGAGGTCGTCGGCGAAGGCGTCGGGAAACTTCGCCGGCTCGACCAGGAAGTAGGAGCGGCTCGCGTCGAAGACCAGATCCGTGGCGTCGAGGTCGCCGGGCGGGGTGAGCAGCAGGTGCGCCGTGACGACGGGTTCCTTCCCCGCCAGCGCGGCCCCGCCCACCCAGACCGGATCCCGGTCCAGCTCGCTCTCCAGGATGAAGTTGCCGCTGAAGTAGGCGCCGTAGCGGGCGGCGGGGTCGTACGCGGAGAGCGGTCGTCCGAGGACCTGCCCGAAGGAGTGGGCGAGTACTGCCTCCCAGTCGTTGGGGGCGGCGGGGCGGGTGGTGTCCTGCGTCATGGTCGGGGCTCCAGGGGCAAGGCGGGGTAACGGTGCGTCGGAGGAATTGAACCGCACGGGTCCGACAATCGGGCCGAGGAGCCGAACGGGCCAACCGGCGGGCGGACGGGCGGCTTTGGGTGACGTCCGGCACGGCAGGGGCTCGCCGGGGACCGGCGCGCGGACGGTCGCCTCGCGCCGAGAGAAGGGCGTTGTCGTCGACCGACGCACTGTGGGCGCGGCCCGGTGGGTGGTTGACTGGACCGTATGGACCACGCGCGAGCGCTTCCTGGACGCACCGCCCTCGTTCGACGGGGCGCCGCGTCATGACCGCCGGTGGTGTGCCGTCCCGTTCCGGCCCTGCTCCCGAGGCCGGCGGCGCTCCCCCTTTCGATCCCGAACTGGGCGTGGCCCTGGCGGCTTTGGGAGCCGGGGCGAGGGATCCGTTGACCCCGGAGAACCTGACGGCCCGGCAGGAGGCGGACGTGGCGGCGCGGCCCGCGCCGACGGACCGGGAGCTCGGCGCCGGCGGCCGCTTCGAGGTGGACGAGCTGCGTGTGCCGGGCGCGCCGGGCGGCCCTGACATCACGCTCGTGCGTGTGCGGCCCACCGGGGTCGCCGGGCCGCTGCCGTTCCTGTACTACATGCACGGCGGCGGGATGGTCATGGGCAACGCCCGGTCCGTGCTTCCTCCGCTGCTCGGTGAAGGGGCCCTCCCGCCGGAGCTGGCCGTCGTCTCGGTCGAGTACCGGCTGGCCCCGCGGACGCCGTACCCCGGGCCGGTGGAGGACTGCTACGCCGGATTCGCCTGGACGGTCGAGCACGCGGCCGAACTGGGCCTCGACGCGGACCGCGTGGTCGTCGGGGGCAAGAGCGCCGGCGGCGGGCTGGCCGCCGCGCTCGCCCTCCTCGCACGCGACCGGGGCGGGCCCGTACCGATCGGGCAACTGCTGCTGTGCCCGATGCTGGACGACCGCAACGACACCTTCTCCGGCCACCAGATGGCCGGCATCGACACCTGGGACCGAACCTCCAACGCGACCGGGTGGCAGGCGCTGCTGGGCGACCGGTGCGGCGCCGCCGACGTGCCGCCCTACGCGGCTCCCGCCCGCGCCACCGATCTCTCCGGGCTGCCCCCGGCCTACCTCGAGGTCGGGTCGGCCGAGACCTTCAGGGACGAGGGCGTCGCCTACGCCGATGCCATCTGGCGGGCCGGCGGGCAGGCCGAACTCCACGTCTGGCCCGGTGCGTTCCACGGCTTCGACACCCTCGCTCCGCAGGCGGCGCTCAGCCAGGACGCCCGGAACGCCCGCGCCCGCTGGCTCCGGCGCATCCTGGCGCAGCCCCGTCCGGGCGGCGGATCCGGCGGCTGAGCAGGGTGGACGGCGGCCGGGCGGTCCGCCCCCGGAGGCCCCGACGGGCACCACCGGCCTCCTCCGCCGGAGGAGTGGATGTGACGGTGCAGGACCCGGCGCCCCGAGGCGCGGAGGGCTCCGACCCGGCGGTCCGGCACGGGGCCGCCCTGGAGCGTTCCGCCGGGGAGGACGCGGTGCTGTCCGGCGAGCCCCGGCGACCCGGGGTATCCGGCGAACTCCCCCTGCCGACCCGTTGACGAGGCCGGCGGGCGGGCCGCGGTCACCAGCCGTGCGGCACGCGTTCCAGGACGCCGCCCGCGAACACGTCGTACAGCGGCAGGGTCTCCAGGTGCACGTATCCGATGTGGCAGTCGCAGACCGGGAGCGGGCAGGCGCGGGGGCCGAGCCGGGCCCGGTAGGAGTCGTCGTAGAGGTTGCCGAGCTCCTCACGGACGAAGTGGCAGCGGCGGACGGTGCCGTCGCCGTCCACCGAGAGGACGGACTCGCCGGTGCGGCAGGGGCGGCCGGCGCTGGGGTGGGCGTGCCGGCTGTAGCCGAAGTGCGGATCGACGGCGGCCCAGCGGGCGGCCTCGGCGTCGGTGTAGGTCAGGCCCTCGGCGGCGTTGATCCACAGGTAGACGGCCGGCGACAGCTCGGCGCGCAGCCGCCGGGCCGCCTCCAGGTGCTCGGGCTGCCCGACCACGCCGACGCTGTAGCGCACGCCCAGCGCGTCCAGTTCACGGCACTTGCCGAGGAAGCGGTCGTGGTCCGTCTGCCCGGGGTGGTAGGTGACCCAGAGCGCCAGGGTGGTGAGGTCGGCCTCGGCCAGCCAGCCGGTGCGGCAGCTGAGGTTGGTCTGGATCGCGACCCGTCGGACGTGCGGCAACCGGCTCAGCTCGACCAGCGCCCGCCGGTACCAGGGCCGGACCAGCCCCTCGCCCCAGGGGGTGAACAGTACGGAGAGGGTGTCGCCGGTGCCGGCCCGGCCGGTGGCCCAGGTGCTGAAGCGTTCCAACGCGGCGCGGTCGGAGCGCAGTTGTCCGGGGGTGTCGCGCCGCTTGGCGAACGGGCAGTAGGGGCAGTCGTAGTCGCAGGAGGAGAGCGGGCCGCGGTAGAGGAGGGTGAGGTCGAGCCCGGTCGCCGGCCCTGCTGAACTCCCGGCCGCCGGCTCGGGCTTGGGGCCGGTTGTCGGTCTGGTTGTCGGGCGGGCGGAGGGCATGCCGAGGAAGGTCATTTCGCCTCGTACGCGGCCATCAGCGTGCGGACCTCGGGCGAGAAGAGCATCGGACCGACCGCGTCCGAGTGCGCCAGCCCCTCGGGGGAGAGCGCCAGCCGGCCGGGGGCGTCCACGCCGGTGGAGAGCCAGCCGCGGGCCTCGAAGTCGGCCAGCTCGACCGGGAAGTCCTCGGCGGGGGTGCTGCCGAACCGGGCCCGGTACTCGGCCACCGGGAGGCCGTCGGCCTGGAGCAGCGACTGGACGAGGTGCCTCCGCCGTGCCTCGTCCGGGGTCATCGCCCGGCCGACCACGGCGTGCCGGAACTCCTCGGTGGCGACGTAGTCGTCGATGATGCGGCGGACCTCGGTGGCGTCGACCGCGTAGTCGAAGGAGTAGTGCAGCCGGGAGGTGTAGGAGCGGGCCCCGCAGCCGAGGCCGACCATGCCGTCGGTCTGGCAGGCGTACTCGCCGCTGCCGGCCTGCGGGGAGGCGGCGCGGCGGAACATCCGCATCGACACCTGCTGGTAGCCGTGGGCGAGCAGGTGGTCGCGGCCGGCCCGGTAGAGCGCGAGCCGCCGGGCGTCCCACTGGGCCGTGCTCTCCGGCTCCGCGCGTCGGGCCAGACCGGTCAGCGGGCGGACGTAGAGCGGGTAGAGGTACAGCTCCTCAGGCTGCCAGACGAGTGCGGCGTCCAGCGAGTGGAGCCAGCTGGCCTCGGTCTGACCGTCGATGCCGTAGATGAGGTCGATGTTGAGGACGGGGAATCCGGCGGCGCGGATCCGTCCGAGCGCGGCTTCGACGTCGGCGCGCTTCTGCGGGCGGACCGCCGAGCGGGCCTCGGCGTCGACGAAGGACTGCACGCCCAGGCTGAGCCGGGTGGCGCCCCGGGCGGCGAGCACCTCCAGGCGGTCGGCGGTGGCGGTCGCGGGTGAGGCCTCCACCGAGAGCGGGATCGCCCGCAGGTCGGCGCCCATCCGGTGCTCGGCGATGTCGCAGAGCCGTTCCAGCTCCGCCGCGTCGAGGTAGGTGGGGGTGCCGCCGCCGAACGCGGCCAGCGCGAACCGGGCCCCGTCGTCGAGCGCCGCGCGGACGGCGTCGGCCTGGCGGTCGAGGGCGTCCAGGTAGGCGGTGGTCAGGCCGTCCGGGCCGCCGATCCGGGTGAAGAGGTTGCAGAAGCCGCAGCGCACCTCGCAGAACGGGATGTGGAGGTAGAGGGAGAGCGCGTGCTGGGGCTCGCCGGCCCACAGGTCACGCAGCGCGGGGCGGTCCGACAGCGTGCGGTACGCGGTCTTGTGCGGGTAGGCGTAGACGTAGGACCGGTACGGCGATTCGGGTGCCACGGGGCTCGAAGGAGTCGCGGGGGAGGCCCCGTGCGACGGTCCGGCGGGCCGGGCGGGGGCGGTGGTCATACGGTCTCCTCGGCGGCATCGTCGTCGGTGGTGGCGGCCGTGGTGGCGGCGTCGGTGGCGCCGACGCGGGCGTCGGTTGCCTCGGTGTGCGCGGGGAGCGTGAAGTGCGCGTACGGGACGGTCCAGACCACCTCGTGGCCGATCCGGTGCCCGGTGTAGCCGTCCTCGCCGTAGGCCGTGCCGTGGTCGGAGCAGACGATCGCGAAGCAGGGGCGGCGTGCGCTCATCGCCGCGAAGAGGCGGCCGATGTGGGCGTCCACGTAGGTGAGGGCGGCGGCGTGGCTCTCCCGGCTGTCGCCGTGTTCGCGCGTGGCGCCGGGCAGGTGGAACCAGTTCGGCTGGTGCAGTGCCGAGACGTTGAGGAAGAGGAAGAGCGGCCGGTCGGCGGGCTGTTCGGCGGCCACCTGCTCGGCGCGGGCGACCTGTGCCTCGAAGGAGGTGGGCGAGGGGACTCCCATCTCCGGTGCCCAGTGGCTCTCCTGGAAGAGGCCGGGCAGTACCGAACCCAGCGGTCCCTGTTTGTTGAAGAAGCCGACCCCGCCGATGCAGACCGTCCGGTACCCGGCGGCGCCGAGCGCACCCGGAAGGTCCGCGGCGTCGAACACCCAGGTGAGCGGAGCGGTGGTCTCGGAGCCGGCGAACCGGGCGGCGAACAGGCGCGGGTGCGGCCCGTCCGGCGAGGCCGGGGTCGGTAGGAACCCGGCCAGGATCGCCTGGTGGGAGGCGTAGGTGAAGCTGCCGGGGGAGTGCCGCTTCTCCCAGCGCCCCCCGGGGAGGTGGGCGGCCAGGTTCGGGAGCCGCCCCGCGGCGGCCAACTCCTCGGCGACGTCGAACCGCAGGGTGTCCAGGGTGACGAGGAGCAGGTCGTGGCTGCCCACGACGGCGTTCATGTCCGGGCCGCCCGCCGGAGCGTCTCCGGGCACGACGACGGGCTCGGGCGTGGTGGGCGTGGGCGCGGTGGGCCGGGTGGTCCGGTGGTTCATCGGGGCTGTTCCGTACCTGGGTGGTGCGTCGGATCCTGCCCGGGGCCGGGCAGGAGGAGGGCGGCGAGCTGGGCGGCGTAGGTGTCCAGGCCCTCGGCCGGACCGCCGGGCAGACCGGTGAGGTTGGGCAGCAGGTCACCGAAGGCGTTGACCTCGCCGACCAGTGCCCGCCGCCAGTCGGCGACGGGAAGCACGTCGACACCGACCATCGGGGAGTTCGGGAAGCACCGGGCCGCCCGCTCCGCCGTCTCCAGGAGCGCGGGCCACGCCGGGCCGGCGGCCTCCCGGGCCAGCGCCAGGCTGCCGCGGGAACCGCCGAGGTGCAGGTTGGTCATCGGCTGCGGGCTGGTGCGGACCACCACGTGGGTGGCCCGTCCGGCGATCACGACGACCCGGAGGTCGGCGGAGCGGCCCGACTGGGCGGCCTTCGGGACCCACTGCTCGACGTGCAGTCCGTCCGGGGCGAGCCGGTCGACCAGCTCGGCCACCACGGGCTCGTCCCGGTAGCGGCGGACCTGCAGCGAGTTGTGGAGCTCCCCGCCGGCCAGCTCCACCGAGGTGGTCGCCTGCACCTGGCCGCGGGGGCCGAACTCCAGCGCCAACACCCCCGAGGCGGAGGAGCCGTGGGAGGGCTTGAGGAAGACCCGCCGCAGCCCGGCGACCGCCAGCCGCTCGCGCAGGTCCTCCCAGCCGGTGACGGCGGCGCCGCCGAGCGCCCGGGGCACCGGTACGCCGGCCGCCGACAGCAGCGCGTGCGTGCGCCGCTTGTCGAACATCACGGCGATCTCCCCGGGGTCGCCGAGCAGCCGGACACCGGGTGCCTGCTCCAGCGCGCGCAGTGCGGTGGTCACCCGCGCGTACCAGGCCGCTCCGCCCTCGACCCTGGTCGGCGCGTAGCCGTCGCCGAGGGCGGGCCCGCGCAGCAGCGCGTCCACGGCCTCGTCCTCGCCGGGCGACTCGATCCGCACCAGGCTCCCCCCGGGCAGCCGGTGGGTACCGTGCAGTACGTCGATCCAGGGCAGCACGGTGGGTTCCGGCAGCCCGGCGGCACGTGCGGCGGCGGCGAACAGCGTCACCCGGCGGTGGCCCGGGTTGCCGAGCACGGTCAGTCGCCCGGACGCAGGGAGCCGGTGGCCGCCCCGGGCGGGGCCGGTGGTGCCCGCCGGGCGGGTAGCCGTGCCGTCGATGCCCGTGCCCGTGCCCGTGGCGATGCCGCCGCCCGTGGCGGTGTCCGTGTGCGCGGTGGGGGCCGCGGCCGGAGGCGGGGGCCCGGGGCGGGAGGTCGTCATCGCCGCCCGCCTACTCGGCCACCGCGACGTAGCGCCACTCGCTGTCCGGATCCTCCGGCTCGGAGAGGTCGATCGCCACGCCGGGCAGGGAAGCGCGAATCCGTTCCTGCATCGCGTCGGTGAGGTAGTGGTGGTGCAGGTCGAGCGTCCTGAGGTGGGTGAGCGGCTGGCCGTCCAGGAGCGCGGCCGCGCCCTCGTCGGTCAGCGTCCCCATCGAGAGGCCGAGCGTCCTCAACCGGGCCACCACGGGGGCGTGGGCGACGGCGGCGGCGATCTCGTCCTGGAACATGCTGTTCTGCAGCCGGAGGTGGCGCAGCGCCGGCAGCCGGGTGCCGTCGAGGAACGGCGTCAGGTCGTCGACGTCGGAGCTGCCGCCGTGGTCGTCGACACCGAGCCAGAGCTCCAGCCCCTCCAGGGCCGGCAGCTCGCTCGCCGCGACCCCCCGGACCAGCTCGGCCGACAGGCCGCCGGCCTCGAAGCGGAGGTCCACCAGGCGGTCGTGCCGGACGGGGCTGAGCCGCAGCCCGTTGCCGCCGCGCACCACCAGCTCGGTCAGCTGCGGGAACGCCGTCACCACCGGAGTGATGTCCGACATCTCCAACCAGGAGATCTCGCAGTCCTCGTACGTCACGTCGGCGATGAAGAGTGCCTCCAGCGCGCTGAGCCGCGTGGCGTCACCGACCAGGGTGGCGAGCATCTGCTCAGCCGGTTCGTGGTCGTGCGGCCACCACGTACCGATGACTAGTGCGCGCACGGAGGCCGGGTCGACGGTGGCCAGGAAGTCCGCCCAGAGCGCGTCGAACCCGCCCTCCGCGGCGTACCCCACCGACAGCCGCCACGCGACGGCGCCGGGCTCCGGGAGGGTGTCCGGGCCGCTCCGGTCGGTGGGGAACCCGACGACCGGCAGACCGTGGAACTGCTCGTTGGTAGAGGTGATCATGGTGCCCCCCTGGGCTGGACGACTGACGGGTGGTGGGGAGGTGGTCCTTCCGCGGCCGGGCTACTCGGAGACCGCCACGTAACGCCACTGGTCGTCGGGCTTGCCGCCCCCGGAGAGGTCGACCGACACCCCGTGCAGCGCCTCGCGCAGCCGCTGCTGCATCGCGTCGGTGAGGTAGTGGTGGTGCAGGTCGAGCGTCTTGAGGTGGGTGAGCGGCTGGCCGTCCAGGAGCGCGGTGGCGCCCTGGTCGGTGAGCACCCCCATGGAGAGGTCGAGCGACTCCAGCCGGGCCACCACGGGGGCGTGGGCCACGGCGGCGGCGATCTCGTCCTGGATCTCGCTGTTCTGGAGGCCGAGGTGGCGCAGCGCCGGGAACCGGGTGCCGTCGAGGAACGGCGCGAGGTCGTCGAGGGCGGTGTCGCCGCCGTAGTTCGGCACGCCGAGCCAGAACGCCAGCCGCTCCAGCGCGGGCAGCTCGCTCGCCGCCACCGCCCGCGGCACCCCGACCGGGAGCCCGCCCGACTCGAAGCGCAGCGCCCGCAGGTGCTCGTGGCGCACCGGCTTCAGCGACACCCCGTCCCCGTCGACGCTCTCCCCGGAGGCGCCGCGCACCACCAGCTCGGTGAGCAGCGGGAACGTCGTCAGCAGCGGCGTGACGTCGACCATGTCGATCCAGGAGATCTCGTTCTCCTCGTACGTGATGTCCCCGACGAACAGGCCGCGCAGCGCCGGCAGCCGGTCGGCGGCGCCCAGGATCGCGGCCAGCGGCTCGGCGAAGCTCTCCGGTCCGTCCTTCGACCACTCGCCCACCACCACCGCGCCGACCCGGCCCGTGTCGACGGCGTCCAGGAACTGCTGCCAGCGCTCGACCCAGCCCGTGGAGGCGTCGAACTCGACGGCGACCTTCCAGGCCACCGCGCCGGGCTCCGGCAGCTCGCCGCCCTCGTCGACGGCCGCGACGAAGTCGAAGACCGGCAGGCCGTGGAACTCCTCGATGTGCTTGTTGACCGTCATGCGCTGCTCCTGGAGGTGTCGGTGCGGGCCGAACAAGTGTCTACCAGCCGGGTCGGACAATCCGGTGGCCGGGGCGGAAACCGGGCGCGTCACGGCGGCGGCGCCGGCCGCCGGCGGGCCCCGCGCCCGGCCCGGACCGGCCGTTGTCAGTCCCCTGTCCTAAGGTCCGGGGCGTGGGATTCCGATGGTCCGTCGGACCGGTCGAGGAGGACTGATGTACCGCCAGGGTGACGTGCTGATCGTGCCGGTGGAGGAGTCGGCGGTGCCGACACGGGTGGGCTCGCTGGCCCCGCAGCCCCGGGACGCGCGGGGCAGGCTGGTCCTCGCGCTGGGCGAGGTGACGGGCCATGCCCACGCCGTGGTCGGCCCGGGGGAGCTGCGTCGCGAGGCGGGGCCGTTCGGCGCGGCATGGCTGCACCTCGTCGAGGGCGGCCGGGTCGTGCACGAGGAGCACGCGGCGATACCGCTGCCCAAGGGCTGGTACCGGGTGGTCCGCCAGCGCGAGTACGTGCCGGGATCGGTCCGCGTCGTCGCGGACTGACGGCGGTCGGGCGACCGGGCCGCCGGGTCCACGGTGCCCGCGACCTCGGCGGGGCCCGGGGTGCACGGCGGTACAGGGCGCTGAACGCAACGGAACGACGGAACGGAACGGACGTGGGGTGCCCGGGTCGGGTGCCCGGCCCGGGATCGGAGTGTGTGATGACGGCGGCGGCGGAAGCGGTGGAGACGGTGCGGACGGCAGTGGACCGCGGGGTGGCCGGACCGGCCGAGGTGACGGCCCGTTGGCGGGCGGGAGCGGCGGCCACCGGCCCGGCCGACCGGGACGGGGTCGAGCGGGCCGTGCGGGCCGCGTACCGGGCCGTGGGGCTGGCGGAACCGGCCGACATCCGGTGGTTCGGCTCGCCGCTGGCGGCTGCGGCGACGGCGCTGGAGCTGCACGGCTCCGGCGCGGTCACCGTGCGCGAGACGGTCCGGACCAGGCCGTGGGACGCGGTCCGGGGCCGCGCGGTCGAGCGGGTCGGCGCGGGCGGCTGGGCACCGCTCTGGGCGCTGACCGGCGGTGAGCTCGGCCCGGTGACGAACGCGCTGGCCGACCGGATCCGCAACGCCGTGCTCGACCGGCTCGCCCCCGAACCCGACACGGAGGAGGAGCCGGACGAGGTGGTCGATGCGGCCCTGCAGCGCCGCACGGCCGTCCGGCTCGCCCTGCTGGAGGCCGTCCGCGGCCAGCACGACGCACCGTGGTTCGCCGCCTTCGAAGCGGCCGGGGTCCTGGGACCGGCTCCGGCCGGTCCGGGCGATCCTGGCGATCCGAGCGGTGCGGCGGACCGGGACGGCGCCGGTGGGGCGATCGCCGCGCTGGTCGAGGTGGCGCTCGGTGTCGGCTGGTGGTGGCCCTACGAGGACGTGGTGCTGATCAGCGAGCGGCCGGTCGAACTGCACCGTGACGAGGCCGGCCGCCTGGACCGGGCCGACGGACCCGCCGTCGCGTACGCCGACGGCTTCGCCCTGCACGCGTGGCGCGGCATGCCCGTCCCGGCCGAGTTCCTGGCGGGTCTCGGCTCCGTCACCGTCGAGCGGATCCGCACCGAGGAGAACGCCGAACTGCGCCGTGTCCTGCTGGAGCACTACGGCTACGAGCGGTACCTCGCGGACTCCGGTGCCGAGCCGCTGCACCGTGACGGGACCGGGGTGCTCTGGCGGATCCAGCTGCCCGACGACGAGCCGGTGGTGATGGTGGAGGTGGTCAACTCGACCGCCGAGCCCGACGGCACCTTCCGGACGTACTGGCTGCGGGTCCCGCCCGGCACCCGCACCGCCCGGGCCGGGGTGGCGTGGACCTTCGGGGTGCCCGAGGAGGAGTACCACCCGCAGCGCGAGACCTGATCGGGCTGGAGGAGGGACTCCAGGTCGGCCGAGTACCGGCGCGAGGCCCTGCGGACGCTCCACCGGCTCCGGAAGCCGGTGCCGGCCGCGTGAGGTCCCGGCGCACGCGACACCGCCCGCGCCGGAGGGGGGCGCGGGCGGTGTCGTAGGTCAGAGTGGGGGGAGTCAGGAAACGTTGTTGCCGTTGAAGGCGCCGATGATGGCGTCGCCGCCGGTGTTGTAGATGTCGCCGCCGGCGAGCTGGTTGCCGGTGCCGATGACGGTGATGGTGGTGACGGTCACGGTGTCGCCGCCGTCGGCGAAGGCCTGGGTCGGGACGGCAACGGCGCCGACGGCGGCGAGGAGAACGGCGAAGGTGCGGACGGTGCGGTACATGGTGGTATCCCTTCGTAGACCAACTGTGTGGTGAACACTAGGGACCCGGGTCGGGCCACCGGAGGGAATGTCACTCGAATGGGGTGAGCTGCGTGTCGTCCAGGCCCTTCCGGCGTTGTCGGCGGTCGCAGCGCCGCCGCACGCGGGCCGGGCGCGGGCCGGGCGCGGGGCCGCCCGCCGTCCGCACGGTCGGCGAGCGCTCCCGCGGGGCCGCTGCGACGGTCCCCGACTCAGTCCAGGGCAGGCCGGTACACGGTGAGCGCCTGGCGGGCCTTGGCCAGCCGCAGCGCACCGGCCGCGGGGACGGACTCGCCGTCGACCGCGATCCGGTCGGCGCTCCCCAGCGCGTCGAGGTCGAGGGCGCCGAGACGGGCGGAGTGGTAGACCCGGGAGCGGGAGAGGGTCCCGGAGAGGAAGGCGGCGGCGAGCCTGGTCCGGCCGAACGGGCTACCGCCGTCCACGATCCGGATGTCCAGCAGGCCGTCGGCGAGACCGGTCCGGTGGGTCGGGGCGAAGCCCGGCGGGTCGTACGCGCCGTTGCCCGCGAACAGCAGCCAGAGCCGCCGGTCGCGGCCGCCCGCCCGGACGGTGACCGGTTCGGCGGCGGCCAGCACCCGGACCACCGCCACCGCGAGCGCCGGCCACTTGCCCAGCCGCCCCTCCAACGACTCCCGCACCCTGACCAGCTCGGGGTAGACGCCCAGACTGAAGGTGTTGAGGAAGTGCCGCCGCTCGGTGTCGTCGGCGGCGATACCCAGGTCCACCCCGCAGGCGGTCCCGGCGGCCACGGCCGCCGCGGTCGCCTCCGGCCCGTCGATGCCGAGGTCCAGGGCGAAGTGGTTGAGCGTGCCACCGGGGAACACCGCGAGCGGGAGGTTCCGCTCGACCGCGAGCCCGGCGGCCAGGTTCACGCTGCCGTCGCCGCCGCAGACCCCGAGCGCCCCGCCGGCCGCTGCGGCGCGGTCGGCCGCCTCGGTCAGCAGCGTGGGAAGGTCGTCGTCGGGTCCGCAGACCCGGACGTCGGCCCGCGTCAGGAGCGTGCGCAGCAGCTCCGCGGTCTCCTCCGGTCCGGCGGGCGTCAGGGCGCCGCTGCCGGAGCCGCTGTTGACCACGACCGACAGCCCGGCTCCCTCGGGCAGCGCCGGGGCCGCGCGGCGGGGCGGGCCCGCGGGCGGCGGTACGTCGGACGACCTGGGCCACCATCGCAGGGTGAGCGCGGCGAGCGCGGAGCCGAGCGCGAACCCGGCCAGCACGTCGCCCGGGTAGTGCGCACCGGTGTAGACCCGGGACGCCCCGACGGCCAGCGCCACCGGCACCACCACGGCCGCGGCCGCCGGGGACTCGATCGCGACCGCGGTGGCGAAGGCGGCGGCGGAGGCCGAGTGGCCCGAGGGGAACGAGGTGGTGATCGGCTGGCGCAGCAGGCGGCGGGCGGCCGGCACCGGGTCCAGCTGCGGGCGCGGACGCCGGGTCAGCTGTTTGGCGGCGATGTTGGCCACCGTGGAGGCGAGCGCCAGCGAGCCCACCCCGCGCAGGGCCGCCCGCCGGCCGGCCCGTCCGCCGACGGCCCCCAGCACCGCGGCGGTGCCGAACCAGAGCACGCCGTGGTTGGCGGCCCGGCTCAGTCCGCGCATCCACGGCGCGGTCCGCCGCCCGGTGCCGCGCGAGCGGGCCGTGGCGATCCGCGTGAACAGGGCTTGGTCGAGTACGTCCAGTCGCCTCATCCACGTGAGCCTAGACAGGGTCGGCCCGGAATGCGAGGTCGGGACCTGCTCCGGAGCGTCTCGCAACCGGAGGCGGACCGGGGGGAGTCGTTCGGGGAACGCGCCCGGACGGCCGGGCACCCCACCGGCGACGGCCGGTCGGACCCGTCCCGGTCGAAGCTGAGTACGGGTACTCAGGCGCACCGCAGCGGGGTCCCGCAGACTGGCCGACAACACTGCGAAACCGTCACAAGGACCACGCCACCGCCATGATCAGTCGCACCGCAGCGTTCCTCGTCCCCGCCCTCGGCCGTCTCCACGTCACCGCCGAAGGCGCCGAACTCCCCGCCCCCGGCAGCATCGTCGCGGCCAACCACACCTCGCTCGCCGACCCGGTCGTCGTGTTCGCCGCCCTGCACCGTCTCGGCATCCGGCCGGTCGTGCTGGCGACGGCCGGGCTCTGGCGGATCCCGGCGCTCGGGCAGCTGCTGCGCCGCGAGGGGCACATCGCCGTCCACCGGGGTACCGCGCGGGCCTCCGAGGCCCTCGACGCAGCCGCGGAGGCACTCGCCGCCGGGCGGGTCGTCCTGATCTACGGAGAGGGCGGGCTGCCCCGCCGCCGGGACTCCGGTGAGCAGCCGCCGGGGCCCTTCCGCAGCGGCCTGGCGCGGCTCGCCCGCGCCGCCGACGCTCCGGTGGTCCCGCTCGGCCAGGCGGGCTCCCGGCGGCTCACGTCGGGCGGCTCGTTCAAGCAACTGGCGGGCCTGGCCACCGCACCGGTCCGCCGTCCGACCCTCCACGTCCACCTCGGTGCGCCGGTCCGGCTGGCCGGCGACGCCGTCGAGGCGACGGCCGCGGCCCACCGTGCCGTCACGGCGGCCTGGACCGTTGCCGCGCGCCGGGCCGAGGCCGCCTGAGCCGGCGGGGCCCGGGATCGGTTCCGGGCAGTTCCCGTCGGGCGGGTGACGGGCCGTCGACGGCCGGGGACCGGCGCGGGAGCGGCAGTGTCAGTGTCAGTGTCAGTGTCAGTGCCGGTGCCGGTGCCCTACGGTCACGGCACGGCCGGGGGGCGCAAGGAGACGAACGGACTGTTCTCGGCGATCGCCCGCACGGCGGTGGTGGTCGACGACACGGAGGCGGCGCCGACCTTCTACCGCGACCTACCGCGACGGGCTGGGCCTCACGGTGCTCTTCGACGGCGAGGCCGACGGCCACCGTCTGCCGCACGCGGGGCTGTCGGACGGGGCGGGGCTCCGGCTGATGCCGGCGGAGTCGCCCGAGGCGCGGGCGGTGGCGGGGCGGCAGACCGGCGGGCTGCCGTTGCCGGCCTCCACACCGCGGACCTCGACCGCGTGGAGGCCCGGCTCGCCGAGCTCGGGGTGTCCACCACACCCGGGGTACCGGGCGGTGGCCCGGACCGTTCACTGCACTTCCGGGCCTCTACGGCAACGAGCGGGTCGCCGCCCAGCTCGCCTGAGCCGGAGGCGGCCGGTCGGGAACCCTGTGGTCCGGAACTCCGCCGTCGGGAGCCGCGCGGGCGGTGACGATCCGGTGGCGACGATCCGGTGGCGACGATCCGAGGCCGGGGCGGGGTCGGACGCGGCCGGGGGAAGCAGGGCGGACCGGAGCGGGGCAGGATGGGCCCATGGAGCGGACGTTCGAGGAACTGGTGGCCGAGGCCGAGGCGGTGTCGGTCGACGGGTGGGACTTCTCCTGGCTGGACGGCCGCGCGACCGAGGACCGCCCGTCGTGGGGGTACCAGCGGCTGCTGGGGGAACGGCTGGCCCGGGTGTCGGCGGCCCTGGACGTGCAGACCGGCGGCGGTGAGGTGCTGGCGGGAGTGGCCGGGAGCTTCCCGGCCACGATGGTGGCCACCGAGTCCTGGCCGCCGAACGTGGCCCGCGCGACCGGGCTGCTGCACCCGCTGGGCGCCGTCCTGGTCGCCGATCCGGACGAGCCGCCGCTGCCGTTCGCCGACGGCGCCTTCGACCTGGTGACCTGCCGGCACCCGGTGACGGTCTGGTGGGAGGAGATCGCCCGGGTCCTGCGTCCGGGCGGCAGCTACCTGGCCCAGCACGTCGGGCCGGCCTCGGTGTTCGAACTGGTCGAGTACTTCCTCGGGCCGCAGCCCGAGGCACGCCGGGCCCGGCGACCGGAGGACGAGGCCGGGGCCGCCCGGGCCGCCGGACTGGAGGTCGTCGACCTGCGCTCGGAGCGGCTGCGGACGGAGTTCCGCGACATCGGTGCGGTGGTCTACTTCCTGCGCAAGGTGGTCTGGATGGTTCCGGGCTTCACGGTCGGCGCGTACCGGGATCGGCTTCGTGAGCTGGACGCCCGGATCCGGGCGGAGGGGCCGTTCGTCGCCCACTCCGCCCGGTTCCTGATCGAGGCCCGGAAGCCCCGGGACCCCGGCCGGCCGAGTGCCCCGGACGACCGGGGCGGGCCGGTCAGCCTGCCGTGACCAGGTCGAGGTAGCCGTCGTTCCACAGGTCCTCGTCGCCGTCCGGCAGCAGCAGGACCCGGTCCGGGCGCAGTGCCTCGACGGCCCCGGGGTCGTGGGTGACCAGCACGATCGCGCCGGGGTACGTGCCGACCGCGGCCAGGACCTCGGCGCGGGAGGCGGGGTCGAGGTTGTTGGTGGGCTCGTCCAGCAGCAGGACGTTGGCGCCGGAGTGGACCAGTCCGGCCAGGGCGAGCCTGGTCTTCTCGCCGCCGGAGAGGACTCCGGCGGGCTTGTCGGCCTCGTCGCCGCGGAAGAGGAACGCGCCGAGCACGTGCCGCAGTTCGCCGTCGGTGAGGTCGGGCGCGGCCCGGGAGAGGTTCTCCAGGACGCTGCGGGCCGGGTCGAGGGTGTCGTGTTCCTGGGCGAAGTAGCCGAGTCTCAGCCCCGGGCCGGGGACGATCCGGCCGCCGTCGGGGTGCTCGTGGCCGGCGAGGATCCGCAACAGGGTGGTCTTGCCGGCGCCGTTGTGGCCGAGCACGACCAGCCGGGTGCCCCGGTCGACGGCGAGGTCGAGGCCGGCGAGCACGCGCCGTCCGTCGTAGGACTTGGCGAGGCTGACGGCGCCGAGCGGCATCCGGCCACAGGGCGCCGGGTCGGGCAGCCGGATCCGGGCCGTGCGCTCGGCCCGCCGGGCCGGTTCGAGGGCGGCGAGCATCCGGTCGGCCCGGCGGGCCATGGAACGGGCGCTGACGGCGGTCGCGACGTTGGCCCGCATCCGGTCGGCCTGGGCGTGCAGCGCGGTGGCCTTCCGCTCGGCGTTGGCGCGTTCGCGGACGCGGCGGCGTTCGTCGGCGTCGCGTTGGACGAGGTAGGCGGCCCACCCGGTGTTGTGGACGTCCACGGCGGCACGCCGCGGGTCGAGGTGGAAGACCCGGTTGACGGTGGCGGCGATCAGCGGCACGTCGTGGCTGATCAGCACCACGCCGCCCGGGTAGCCGGCCAGGAAGTCCCGGAGCCAGGCGACGGCGTCGGCGTCCAGGTGGTTGGTGGGCTCGTCGAGGAGCAGGGTGTCGTGGCCGGCGAAGAGGATCCTGGCCAGTTCGACCCGGCGGCGCTGACCGCCGGAGAGTGCGCCGAGCGGGCCGTCGAGGACTCGGCCGGGCAGGCCCAGGCCTGCCGCGACCCGGGCGGCCTCGGCCTCCGCCGCGTAGCCGCCGCGAGCCTGGAACTCGGCCTCGGCCGTGGTGTAGGCGGCCATGGCCCGGCGTTGGGCCCGTTCGGGAGCGGCGGTCCCCGTCGCGGGGTTGCTCGCCGAACGGCCCGTCGCCGCGACCACGGCGGTGGCGGCCTCGGCCAGCGCGGTCTCGGCGGCGCGCAGGGCGCGGACGGCGGAGTCCAGACCGCGTGCGGACAGGATCCGGTCCGTGACGGTGACGGCCGGGTCGGCGGCCCTGGAGTCCTGCGCCAGGTAGCCGACCGGGCCGGTGCGGGTGACGGTCCCGGCGGCGGGCCGGATCCGGCCCGCCAGGGTGGAGAGCAGGGTGGTCTTGCCGGCGCCGTTGCGGCCGACGAGGCCGATACGGTCGCCGGGCGCGATGTGGAGGGTGACGTCGGACAGCAGCAGACGGGCGGCGACGCGCACGTCGACACCACGGGTGGTGATCATGGGATGACGCTCCGGAACAGCGGACGGACACACGGGTGGCGTGGAGGCGGGTCCGTCAGCTAGGAGATGCGGGGCGTCGACATGGGGCCGACGGTAGCGCGGGGGGCCGGTGCTTCGCATCCGGATTTCCGTCCGGCCGGGGCGGAGGGGGGCGTGCGTGCGGGACACGGTCTTGCCTGACCATGTCCGCGACATGTTCCATGGCTCCATGGGGCGCAGCGAGCTCGTTCTGATGACCGATCACAGTTCGTCCGAGGGCAGTCGGGAGGCGCTGGCCTCCGCCGTGCACAGGCTCACCGGCCGGGCACCCGTGCTGCTCGACGCACGGCACTTCATGGCCGGCGGTCCCGGCCTGGTGCGCGGCGTCGACGGCGGGGTCAGCCTTGAGGTGCCCGGCGAGGGCCTGGCCGTGGCCGCCACGGCGGTGCTCCTCTACGAGATACCGCCGCACCGGCGGACGGAGCTCGCCGACTGCCAGCGCGCGCTGCGCGAGCACGGTGTGCGCTCGCTGGGCACCGCCGTGGACGGCTGGCGGGTGGCCACCGACAAGCGCCTCGCGGTGGAGCGGTTCGCCCGGGACGGCGTCCGCCAGATGGCCACCCTCACCCTCTCCCGGCCCACGCCCGAGGAGGCGGCCGAGGTCTTCGACCGGCTCGGCGGCGACGTCTGGGCGCGGCCGGCCGTCGGGATGAGCGGCCAGGACGTGTTCCACGTCACCACCCGGGCCCAGCTCGCCGACGCCGCCCGGTGCTACGCCGAGGCCGGCACCGACTGGCTGCTCGCGAGTGACGCCGGCAACTTCACCGCCGACGGTCGGCGTCACCAGTTCCGGGTGACGGTGCTGAACGGGCGGGCGATCCGCGCGGTCGAGCACGTGCAGGCAGACCCGGACGCACCGTGCAACCTCGCCCGGGGTGCCGTCTCCACCCCGCTTCCGGTCGACGACCTGCCCGCCGGACTGGCGGAGCTGGCGGTCGAGGCGACCGGAGCGGTGGGGCTGCCGTTCGCCGCCGTGGACCTGGCGGCCCAGAGCGGCGGTGTGGTCTTCGAGGTCAACGTCCACCCGGCGTTCGGTTCGCCGGGCGCGCTGGAGGCGGTCGCGGTCCCGTACGTCGCCGCCCACCTCGAACCGTCCCACTGAACGGTCGCAGCTGAGTCCCGGCCGAACGGTCCCACCGAGCCGCCGTACCGAGCAGCCGCGCACGGCTGCCGTCCGGTCGGCGTCCCCGCCGGCCCGTCGCCGATCACCGCCGCCGTGCCCCGTTCGGCGGTCGTCCGGGGGTCGTCCGGGGTCGTGCCGAAGGGAGCCGCACTACCGAGCGTAGTCGACCGAGCGTGGATCGACTTCGGCGTCACGAGGTTCGCCGATCGTCTCAACACTCCTGCAAAACAAGGATGCTGACGGTTCGAAAGGTATGAACGGAGGGTCGCGCGGAAGGGCTTTCGCCGCCGTCGCGCGCCCCTTCGGGCGTGTTCCGCCGGATCGGGCGCGGGCCCCCTGGTCGAAGGGAGTCCCCGGTGGGTACTAGACTCATTGAAGTTGTGAAGGCACCTCGTTCGGTGAGGCGTCGCCACGGACACAGGCCACTGACCCCACGACGTCGAGAGACGCCCAGGGTCAGGACAGGTCTCCCCGGCCTAAGGGGTGACCCCAAGTGGCTGCACCCCCGGGTGCTACGCCGTGGCGTGCCAAAGCTCTGACGAGATCAGGGGTGCCCACCCGTTTCTGTCGCGGGCACGTGTGCGTGCGGCCGGACGGTGTGGATCCTCCTGGTGGCCCGGTCACGGTGACCCTGCGTGGGCGCCCCGACGGCGAGGAGGTGAGATCGGTGGAGAGCAGTAGCCCGGGTCGAAGTCGGCCCTGCCCCAGGACGTCCCCCCCATCTCCTGGCCCCCGGCACTTCTCCTCCCGCACCGCTTCCGGCTCCCGTCGTCGCACCGCCCGTCGCTGATCCCGGCAGGCGGCACCGCGCGGCCGGGCGCCGTGCGTGGTGGAGGGCAACCGGGCGTCTCCCGCCTGCCCCGCCCCGAGCCTCCCGGCCGGGTGCGGTGGCCCCCGAACAGCGGAGGTACCCCGCCATGTCCGACTGGCGTGTGCGCGCCGTGCGCGCAAGCAAGCGTCCGTTCTCCCGTTCCGTCGTCCCGACCCGCTCCACCGACACCCAGCCCGCCCCCGAGCACTCGATGGACCCGCGCCCGGACCAGCCGGCCGAGGACGTCAGCCTGGAGCGTTCGGTCGTCGACGCCGCCGTCTACCGCGAGGGCCGCCGGATGCCGACGCCGGCCAACCTGGCGGACGTCTACCGCGAACTGCCCGGCAAGCCCGGCACGATGGCCTGGATCGGGCTCTACCGCCCGGCCGAGGCGCAGCTGCTGGAGGTCGCGGAGCGGTTCAACCTGCACGAGCTGGCGGTCGAGGACGCCATCGTCGCCCACCAGCGGCCGAAGCTGGAGCGCTACGGCGACACGCTGTTCGTCGTGCTGAGGGCCGCCCGGTACCTCGACGACGTGGAGGAGGTGGACTTCGGCGAGATCCACCTCTTCGTCGGCCCCGACTTCGTGTTCACCGTCCGCCACTCGCAGGCCCCCGACCTCTCAGCGGTGCGGCGGCGCCTGGAGGCCGACCCGGAGCTGCTCGCGCTGGGCCCGGAGGCCGTCCTGTACGCGGTACTGGACGCGGTCGTCGACGGCTACGCGCCGGTCATCGCGGGCCTCCAGCACGACATCGACGAGATCGAGACCGAGGTGTTCGGCGGGGACCCGCAGGTGTCCCGGCGCATCTACGAACTCTCGCGCGAGGTCATCGAGTTCCAGCGTGCCACCCGACCGCTGCTGGAGATCATGAAGAGCCTGGAGGCCGGCTTCGGCAAGTACGGCACCGACGACGAGCTCCAGCGCTACCTGCGGGACGTCGCCGACCACGCGACCTACGCCGCCGAGCGGGTCGACGGCTTCCGGCAGATGCTGCAGAACATCCTCACCGTCAACGCGACCCTGGTGTCGCAGCGGCAGAACGAGGAGATGAAGCAGCTCGCGGAGGCCGGGCACGCGCAGAACGACGAGATCAAGAAGATCTCCTCCTGGGCGGCCATCCTCTTCGCCCCGACGCTGATCGGCACCGTCTACGGCATGAACTTCGACTCGATGCCCGAACTCAAGTGGGCCTTCGGCTATCCGTTCGCGATCGCCCTGATGGCGTTGGTCTGCACGAGCCTCTACCTGGTCTTCAAGCGCCGCAACTGGCTCTGACGGCCGCGGCGCAGGCTCTTCGTCCCGCGCGCGTCCGCCCCTGTGCCGTCCACCGTGCCGCTGTCCGCCGCGTCGCTGCTCGTCCGGCCGTCGGCCGGTGGGCGGGCCCAGAGGAGGACGGCCAGGGTCAGGGCGGCGACGCCGAGGAGCCAGCGGGGCGGTCCGGCCGGGAGCACCCCGAGGGCGAGGCCGGCCAGGGCGCCGACCAGTTGCAGGGCGAGCGACTGGACGGAGAGCGCGGTGGCCCGGGCGTCCGCCGTGACGGCCCGGTGGAGCAGGGCGCCCTGGCTCGGTCCGGCCGTGCCCAGCCCCAGGTAGGCCAGGCCGTACCCGATCGCGGCGGACGCGGCGGCGGCCGGGCCCGCGGTGTTCGCGGTGACGGCGAGCAGCAGGAGGCCGGTGGCGCAGAGCACGAGGCCGACCGGAACGGCGCGGGCGTCGCCGAACCGTTCGGCGGCGCCCGGGGCGATCCTGGCGCCGAGCGCGGAGCAGAGGAAGCCGGCGCAGGCCAGCCCGCCGACCAGGACCGCGCCGGACTCCACGGTCCCGGTGAGGTCGGCGGCCCGCCCGGGGGTGAGCAGTTCGGCCACCGCCAGGCCGGCCCCGGTGGCGGCGGCGGTGAGCACCACGCGCCGGACCACGGCGTTCCGCCTGCCCAGCCGCAGGCCGGTGGCGATGGTGGTGGGGACGTCGGCGACCACCGTGCGCAGCGTCGCCGGCGGCCGTGGGGGTTCGGCGAGGGCGGCCAGGACGTAGCCGGCGAAGACGGCCGCGACGACGGCGCCCAGGAGGACCGGTACCGCGAGCGGCAGGACCAGGCCGCCGGTCGCCAGGGTGAGGCGGTCGCCGAGGTCGCCGGAGAGCAGCCACGGCACGGCCCCGCCGACCAGGGTGCCGACGGCCAGGGCGACGGAACCGGTGGCGCTGCCCCGGGCCAGCCCGGGTCGGAGGTCGCCGTCGGCGCCGGTCCGGGCGTGCACGGCGTCGACGTACCAGGCTTCGGCCGGGCCGCTCGCCAGCGCGCGCGAGGCACCGAGCAGCACCATGCCGGGGAACAGCAGCGCGGGGGAGTCGCCCAGGGCGAGCAGGGTGAAGGCGGCGACGCCGACCAGACCGGCGGCGGCCAGGACGGGTCGGCGGCCGAGGACGTCGGAGAGCCCGCCGGTGGGCAGCTCCAGGGCGGCGGTGGTGAGCGAGTGGGCGGCGAACAGCCCTGCGACGGTGCCGAGCGGGAGGCCGCGTGCGGTGAGCAGCAGCACCAGGGGGGCGGTGGCCAGGCCGAGCGGTAGCCAGTAGAGCAGGCAGGTCGTCAGGTACCGCCGGCGGGCCGCGTGTTCGTCCAGCGGAACGGTCATGCGGGATCGTCCTGGCCGGTGGATGCGGGCACGGGTACGGGTGCGGCCGTGGGCGCGGCCACGGACACGGGCGCGGATGCGCGGGCGGCCGTGGGGACGCCCCCGCCGGTGGGTGCCGGGGCGGGTGCCGGGGCCGGGGCGAGCGGCCCGGCAGCGGTGATCGACGCGACCATGGGAGGAGGGTAGACCGCTCCGGGCACTCTGCAGAAGGAGTTCCGCAGCGCCGGTTCCCTCCCGTCAGGGTCACAACTCGGTCGCACCACAAGTGATCTGACGGTCCGAAGGGAATGGGTGCGAGGGACTTTTCGGAACGAGGGGGCGGGCCGTGGGCGGGCGGGGGCGGCTGCTGTGGCGGCTGGTCGGGGCGGCGGTGCTGTTCGGAGTCCTGGCGGGACTCGCCGCATCGCTGGTGGTGCTGGCGCTGACGGGGCCGGTCGACGGGATCCGGGAATACACGAGAGAGCACTGCGTCGTGATCTGGGGGCGGAACTGCTGACGATCCCTCAGGGGCGTTCGAACAGCGGGGCACCGCCGGCCAGACGGGACCATTCGGCGTCCGGATCGCGCTGGGTGCGGTAGACGAGGTGCAACCGCACCGCGCCGTCGGCGGAGGCGAAGCGTGCGAGCGGCCCGTCGGCGCCGGGCAGCGCGCGCGGCTCGGCCCACTGCTGGGCGAGAACGGCCAGGGGCGCGCCTCCGTCCACGGTCAGCACCCAGGTGGCACGGCCGCCGGAGACGGACGCGGGGTAGCGGGCCGCGAGCAGCGCGACGCCGGCCTCGTGCACCGTCGCGCCCTCCCGGAGGGCGAGTTCGGCGGCGTGCGGGGCATCGGTGTCGTCGCCCATCGCGACGCTGTCCCGGGTGAGTCGGACCATCACGAGGATGAGAATACGCTGCTCCGACCCCTCCCAGAGGCGGATGCCGAACCCTCCGTCAGGCGCATGGGAGGGTGGTGGGTATGCGTGCTAGCTTCCGGCGCATGGGATCACGTGGGGCACGTGGAGCAGCGGCACAGCAGGCGATCGAGGGGCTGAAGGAGCTGGTCGGGGAGGGTCTGGCGGTCGAGGAGCTGTTCCGCAGGGCGGACGAACTCCTGCGCGGCGTCCTGGAGTACGACGCCGTCTGCTGGCACTCGGCGGACCCGGCGACGGGCCTGGTGACGTCCGTGCTCAGCGACGACCTCAGCCTGGCGACCTTCGAGGACGCCGTCCGGCTGGAGGTGTGGGAGGACGACTACGCGACCTTCCCCAAGATCCGTCTCAGCGGTGTCCGGGCGGAGACGCTCAGCCGGGCCACGCGGGGGGAGCTGAGCGAGAGCATCCGGTTCCGCGAGCTGATCAGCCCCGCCGGGTTCGGCGACGAGCTGCGCGCGGTGTTCGACGCGCACGGCGGGATGTGGGGCTGCGCGGCGTTCATGCGGGGCGCCGACCGGGGGCCGTACCTCGGCCAGCAAAGGGAGTTGGCCGACCTCGCGGCGCGGCACCTGGGCAACGCGCTGCGCGCGTGTCATCTCCCGGCCGTCGGCGAGGCCGGTCCGGGCGCCGGCCCGGGAGAGGGGGAGCCCGGTCCGGCCGTGGTCGTGCTCGGCCCGTCCAACCGGCTCCTCGCGATGGCGGGACCGGCCGAGGACCTGCTGCTCCGGCTCGCGGACCCGAGCCGGACGTCGCTCGGCGTCCCGACCGCCTTCGCGATCGCGGCCGAGCAGGCGCGTCGGACCGCCTGCGGGCTGCCGGTGCCGCAGACGAAGATACGGGTGCAGGACCGGGACGGTCAGTGGTACGTGCTGCACGGTTCGGCGCTGAAGGGCGGCGCGGCCGGCGAGGTGACGGTGGTGGCGGCCCCGGCGACACCCGCCGACGCCATGCCGCTCTACCTCTCCGCCTACGGGCTGACGGTGCGGGAGCAGGAGGTCGCGCTGCTGCTGGTGCGCGGGTGCGACACCCGGGACGTCTCGCGGCTGCTCGCGATGACGCCGTACACGGTGCAGGACCATCTCAAGTCGGTGTTCGCGAAGGCGGGCGTGGCCAGCCGCCGCGAACTCGTCGCCCGGATCATGCTCGGAGGCGGGGCCCCGTAGGGGCGTGCGCGGGTGTACGTTCTGACGGGTCGGCAGGCGCCGGACCGGTGACCGTCACGGGAACCACCGTTCGTTAGCTGACCATGGGGGGTTCCGCACCGGGCCCGCCGGGCCGTCCGGAGGGGGCCAGGAATGAGCATGGACGAGACCGCAGGTCCGGCGGGAACCGGTGGTGGCGGCGGAAGCGCCGGAGGCGTCGGGGGAGACGGCACCTCCACCACGCCCGGAACGGCGACCGCCGTCGACGGCCCGGGCGGCCCGGGCACGCCGGAGCAACCGGGCGGTGACGGCGGCCCCGGCGGGGCCGGCCGCCGGGCGGGGAAGGAACGGCGGAAACGTCCGCTCTGGCAGGAACTGCCGCTCCTGATCGGCATCGCGATCCTGCTCTCCCTGGGCATCAAGACCTTCTTCGTCCAGGCCTTCTCCATCCCCTCGGGCTCGATGCAGCACACCCTGGAGAAGGGTGACCGCGTCCTGGTCGACAAGCTCACCCCGTGGTTCGGCGCCGAGCCGGAACGCGGCGAGGTGGTGGTCTTCAGGGACCCGGGCGGCTGGCTGGGCCCGGCGCCCAGGTCCGAGGGCAACGGCTTCGTCGAGGGCATCCGTACGGCGCTCAGCACCGTCGGCCTGCTGCCGTCGGACGACGAGCAGGACCTGATCAAGCGCGTCATCGCGGTCGGCGGCGACACCGTCGAGTGCAAGGAGGGCAGTCCGGTCAGGGTCAACGACGTGGCGCTGGACGAGCCCTACCTCTTTCCCGGGGCGACACCCTGCGGGGACGCGCCCGTCGGCACCGTCACCGTCCCCAAGGACCACCTGTGGGTGATGGGGGACCACCGGAACGACTCGCGCGACTCGCGTTTCCACGTCAACGAGCCGAGCGGCGGCTTCGTCCCGGTGAAGAACGTGATCGGCCGGGCGTTCGTGATCGCCTGGCCCCTGACGCGCTGGGACACCCTGCCCGTGCCGGACACCTTCGACCAGCAGGGCCTCGCCGCCGGCAGCACGTTCGGCGGGTCGGCGGGTGACCCGCTCGGCGGGCCTCCGGCGCCGGAGGCCGCCGTGACGGCCGTCGCCGTTCCCCTCGCCCTGTGGGCGCGCCGGCGCACCGCCCGCAGGGGGCGCTGACCCCCATCGCACCGCCGGCCCGTCCGGCTCGCCCCGGTCAGGCGCGGCGGGCGCCGTAGCGGGCGAGGAAGAGGTCGATCCCCGCCTCGATCACCACGGCGAGCTCCGCGTCGTCGACCGGGGTCTCGGGGGCGAAGGTGTGCGTCAGCTGCGGGATGCCGACGGTGGTCGCCACCAGTTGCTGGACGGCGAGTCCGGGATCGGGTACGTCCAGCTCGCCCCTGGCGGTCAGCTCGGTGAGCGCCTCGACCAGGGGGCCGTTGTTCATGTCGTAGGTGACCTGGTACCAGAGCCGGCCGAGCTGCGGGAACCGGTCGATCTCGCCGATCACCAGGCGGCGCAGCGACATGATCTCGGGGCGCAGCAGGATCCGGGCCAGCTCGGTGGCGTGCCGGACCAGCGCGCCGCGCAGGTCCGGGGAGTCGGTGACGGCGCGGCCGGCCGGCGTCAGATCGGCGTACGTCCTGGGCAGGACGCCGCCGACGACGGCCAGGAACAGGCGTTCCTTGCTGCCGAAGTGCTTGTAGATGGTGGCTTTCGAGACGCCGGACCGGCCGGTGATGGTGTCCATCGAGGCCGCCGAGTAGCCCTCGGCGAGGAACTCGGCGAGCGCGGCGTCGATGATCGCCCGACGCTTGCGGGAGGCGGCGTCGGAGGGGTCCGGGATGATCGGGATGCCGTACTGGTCGGTCGCGTCCTGGGGGTCGGCTCCCATGGCTGTCCTTCGCGCGGTGGTGGGGGTGCGGGGCGGGGTGGCGGCGTCGGACCACCGGTGGCGTCCGGTACCGGGCACCGAGGCCGGAATCAGGAGGAACCGGGCACCGGGAACGGGCGCCCAGTATATGAACTGAACCGTTCGGTCGGCAAAGGAGGGCGCCGGTCGTACCGGTGGCGACGCGGGCCGGGAGGGCCGTGTGCCGTCACGCCCCGAATGAACTACACCGCCCGGTGCACTGTCAATACTGAACTGTTCAGTTGACACTCTGAACTGATCGGTTTAGTTTTCTCGGTGTCGGCAACGACGAGCACGAAACGACCACCTCCACCGAAGGAGCCCGCCATGACCGCCTCCAGGATCTTCGCCATCTCCGGCTCGCTGCGTGCCGACTCGCACAACACCCGACTGCTGCGCGCCGCACAGAAGTTCAACCCGGGCGGCCAGGAGATCGAGATCTACGAGGGCCTGCGCGACATCCCTCCGTACGACCTGGACCTCGACACCCCCGAGCTGCGGCCCGCCGTCGTCCAGGACCTGCGCCGCCGGGTCCAGGAGGCCGACGGCCTGCTGATCGCCACCCCGGAGTTCAACTACTCCATCCCCGGTGTGCTCAAGAACGCCATCGACTGGCTGAGCACCGACTGGACCCGCACCGAGGGCCTGCCCCTGCACCGCAAGCCGACCGCCATCCTCGGGGCCGCCCCGACCAACTTCGGCACCGTCCGCGCCCAGCTGGCCCTCCGTCAGGTGTTCGTCTGGACCGAGACCGACGTCGTCGTGAAGCCCGAGGTCATCGTCTTCCGGGCGCACGAGCGCTTCGACGGGGACGGCAACCTGACCGACGAGACCACCGTCGGACTGCTCCAGGGCCTGCTCGCCGCGCTCCAGGAGAAGATCGACGCCCGCGCCGCCCGCCCGGCGAGCTGACCACCGGCGCCGACGACGGCAACGGGACCGGCGCCGACACCCGCCGACGGTCCCGTGTCGGTGACGGCGGCCGGTCGTCGGTCTGCGGTCCGCGGCCGGACGTCTCAGCCGGCGAAGCGCGGGACGACCAGGCCGGACTCGTACGCGATCACCACCGCGTGGGTGCGGTTCTGGGCGCCGAGCTTGCTCAGCACGTTCCCGACGTGGGTCTTGACCGTCTCCAGGCTCACCGTGAGCGAGTCGGCGATCTCCGGGTTGGACAGGCCCGTGGCCATCGACCGCAGCACCTCCTCCTCCCGGCCGGTCAGCGCCGCCCTGGGCAACGCCTCGGAGGAGTCCAGCGGGCGGGCGGCGACCATCCGGCGCAGCGCCGCCGGGAAGAGGATCGCCTCGCCCGCCGCCACGACCCGCACCGCTTCGGCGATCTGCCGCACCGGGAGCCGCTTGAGCACGAAGCCGCTGGCGCCCGCACTCAGCGCGGCGGTGACGTAGTCGTCGTTCTCGAAGGTGGTGATCACCACGACCTTCGGGGGTTCGGCCGACTCGGCGAGCAGCTGCCGGGTGGCGTCGATCCCGTTGCGGCGGGGCATCCGCACGTCCATCAGGACGACGTCCGGCCGCAGCCGCTGTGCCAGCTCGACCGCCTCGACGCCGTCGGCTGCCTCCCCGATCACCGAGATCCCCGGTTGTACCGACAGCAGCGTGCGCAGTCCGCTGCGGGTCACCTCGTCGTCGTCCGCGATCAGGAGCGTGACGGCGGTGACGGCGGGGTCGGTCGGGCCGGTGGTTCCGGTGGCTCCGGTAGTGGAGGAGAGGGAGGCGGTGCCGTGTCCCGCGTCGGCCGCCCCGGCCGGGTGTGGGGCGGGGTCGGTCGGGCCGGCCGCGCTCGCGTCGGAGCCGATCATGCGGACAACCGTACCGGCAGCCGGACCGCCAGCCGCCAGTGCTGCGGACCGTCCGGGCCGGCCTCGATCTCACCGTGCAGCAGCCGAACGCGCTCGGCCAGTCCCGGCAGGCCGTGCCCGGAGGTGGGGAAGGATCCCGGGCTCCGGCCGCTGCCGGCCCCGGTCCCCACGGCGGTCCGGTTGACGACGCTGAGCTCCAGGCCGTCCGGAGCGGCCGCCACCCGGACCTCGATCGGACCGCCGGTCCCGTGCCGCAACGCGTTCGTCAGACCCTCCTGGAGGATCCGGTACGCCGCCCGGGAGAGCGTCCCCTGCACCTGCGTCAGCTCGCCGGACAGCTCCGGCTCCACCAGGGCGCCGGCGTGCCGGATCCGGTCCAGGAGCTCGGGCAGGTCGGCCAGGGTCCGGGTCGGCGCGGTGCCCGCCTTCTCCTCGCGCAGCACGCCCAGCACGTAGTCCAGGTCCTCCAGGGCGGCCCGGGTCGACTCCTCGATGCTGCGCATGGCGGCCCGCGCCGCCACCGGGTCCGCGGCCAGTACCTCGCCCGCCACCGCCGCCTGGACGGTGGCGGCCGTCAGGGTGTGCCCGATCGAGTCGTGCAACTCGTGGGCCAGTCGGTTGCGTTCGGCGAGTCGAAGTTCGCGCTCGGCCGCCAGGGCGAGTCGCTCGGCCGACGACGGGCCGAGCAGCCTCGGCGCCGACCACCGCAGAGCGCTCGTCACGGCCCCGCACACGACCGCCGCCAGGAGCAGGCAGACGGCCGCCAGCACCCAGCTCCAGACACCCGTCACGCGTATCGACCGGTCGAGCAGCGTCAGCTTCGCGTCGGTGCCGGTCCAGTTCTCCGGCATGGCCACGGCGGCGGCGACCAGCACGGTGCTCGCCAAACCGCCCGTCCACCCCAGCGTGACGTGCAGCAGCAGCCAGGCCGGAGTCCGCCAGCGGTCGGCCCGCGACGGTGCGGCGGGGGCCGGTGCGGGAGAGGGCTGTGCGGCGGACGTCGGCGCGGCGCCGGCCGGGCTCGCGGGCCGGGGGGCGGCCACGGGATCGGGCAACGACACCTTCAGGAGCCGGCGGGCACCCGCGATCAGCGCCCGCCGCGTGGTGCGGAGCAGCCCGACGGCACCGACCAGGACCGCCCAGACCAGCAGGCAGAGAGCGGCCTGCACGCCGAAGGGCGCGGACGGCCAGGCCAGCGCCGGCAGGATCGCGAAGGGCAGCAGGGGGAGGCTCGCCAGCGCGCCGCAGTAGGCGAACAGCACACCCGAGTACGTGGAGCCGCGCAGGAGCGGCCGGAGTCCTTTGATCATGGTCGTCAGTATGGCCGCGCAGCTCACAGGGGACCTCCCCCGATCGGGGGAGCGCTCTCTCCCACCCTCCCGGGGCCTGTCGTCCCGACCTCCCGCCGTCCGGCGGTGTGCGACCGCGACCGCGACCTCGGGGATCGGGATCGTGTCCTGACCGACCGCCGGATCGCCGGCCCGCCACGTGCGTCGGGGTCGGGGTCGGAGGGGACGGGGGCGGGGGTGGCCGTCCGAACCGCGTCGATTATATTTCTACACGCCTGTAGAAGTTTGTCGAGGGGGCGGCCCGTGGGTCGACGACGTGACGCTCCCGCGCCTGGATCGAGGAGCACGATGACGCACCGGATCGCCCGTTGGACCGCCGGATTCCTGGTGGCGCTCGTCGCCGCCGCCGGACCGACCGCCCTGGCCGCCGGCACGGCGGAGGCCGCGCCCCGGAGCTCCGCGCCGGTGGCGGCGGTGACGGACCCGGCTGCCGGATCGGACCGGCTGCCGCAGTCGACGCACGTGACCCTGACGGATCGGGCGGCGCGGACGGATCGGGCGGACCAGGGGGATCGGACGGTTCGCGCGGCCGGGGTGTCGCAGGCGGGCCCGGTGGCGGCCGAGAAGGAGAAGAAGAAAGGTTTCTTCGCCAAGCTGGGCAAGTTCCTGCTGGTCGTGGTCATCCTGGTGATCCTCTTCTTCGTCCTGCTCGTCGTCGCGATCGTCTACGCCGCCAAGCGCATCTTCGGTCGCCGCCGCTGACGGGCCGTAGCGCCCGCGCCACCGGCGGCGGTCCGGCCGGGGACGACCCCGGCCGGCCCGCGACCGGCCGGCCCGCGACCGTTTCGGACCGCGGCCGTTTCGGCCCCCACCGTTTCGCGCCGCCGCCGTTTCGGGCCACCGGGGTCGAATTGGCCCTGGCCGGGCCCGTGCCCGCCCGGTGAGGATGGGTGGCATGAGCGACTTCCACCACGCGCTGCACCCCGAGAGCCGGATCGTCCACCCGCCCGTCGAGGAGGTGACCGGCAGCCGGCCGCTGGGGGTGCCGCTGCACCAGGGCCACGTCTTCGCCTTCCCCGACAGCGACGCGCTGGCGCACGCGTTCACCGGCCCCGGCCAGGCCTTCCTCTACAACCGCTACGGCAACCCGACGGTCCGCTCGCTGGAGAACGCGGTGGCCGACCTGGAAGGCGGTGCCGGCGCGCTGGCCACCGCCTCCGGGATGGGCGTGATCAACACCGTGCTGCTTGCGCTGCTCCGCTCCGGCGACCACGTGATCGCCCAGCGGAGCCTGTACGGCGGCACGTTCGCCACGCTCGCCGACCTGGCGGAGCGCTGGGGTGTGGAGGTCACCCACGTCGGGGGCGACGACCCGGAGGAGGTGCGAGCCGCCCTGCGGCCCACCACCCGGCTGCTGCACCTGGAGACCGTCTCCAACCCGACCACGCGGGTCACCGACCTTCCCGCGCTGATCGGCGTCGCCCGGGAGGCGGGCGTGCTGAGCGTGGTGGACAACACCTTCGCGACCCCGCTGATCTGCCGGCCGATCGAGCACGGCGCCGACATCGTGGTGCACTCGGCCACCAAGTACCTGGGCGGTCACTCCGACGTACTGGCCGGTGTCGCCGTCTTCGCCGACGCCGAGCTTCACCGGCGGGTCTGGCAGCACGCGATCGAACTGGGCTCCTCCCTCGACCCGTTCGCCGCCTGGCTGACGCTGCGCGGGATGCAGACCCTCGGTCTGCGGGTGCGCCGGCACTGCGAGACGGCGTCCGACCTGGCCGGCCGGCTCGCCGCGCACCCGGCCGTCACCACCGTCCACTACCCGGGCCTGCCCGCCCACCCCGACCACGAGGTCGCCCGCCGGCTGCTGCCCGACGGACAGGGCGGCGTGCTCGGCGGCGGGGTGCTGGCCTTCGACCTGGCCGGTGGACGGGACGCCGCCCGCACCTTCACCGAGTCGGTCCGGCTGGCGGCGCTCGCGCCGTCGCTCGGCGGGGTGCACACGCTGGTCATGCACCCGGCGAGCACCTCGCACCGCCAGCTCGACGACGCCGAGCTGGCCGCCGCGGGGATCAGCCCGGGCACCGTCCGGGTGGCCGTCGGCATCGAGCACCCCGAGGACCTCTGGGCCGACCTGGAGCAGGCGCTGGCCGAGCTCTGAGGTCCGCCACCGGCCGGGCCCGGCGCGGTGGTCGGGACGATGGGAGGGGCGATGGGAGGGGCGGCGGACGGGGCGGCGGGTGAAGCGGCGCGGGATCCGGCCGGGCACACGCCTGGAGCGGGGTCACGGCCGGGCCCGGGGCCGCGCGGCCAGGACGGCGACGTCGTCCTCGGCCGGGCCGGCGCCGGGGGAGTAGGGGCCGAGCGCGTGCAGCACCGTGTCCAGCAGGTCGTCCAGGTCCCCGGCGGTGGGGAGCCGTAGTGCGGCGAGCCGGGCGAGCGAGGCGTCGATGTCCTCGCCGCGCCGCTCCACCAGGCCGTCCGTGTAGAGCAGGAGGGTCTCGTCGGGCAGGAGCTCCCGGCCGACCTGTTCGTAGCCGCCGACGCCGGTCCCGAGCGGTGGACCGGTCGGGATCCGCAGCAGTTCGGTCGGCCGGTCCGGAGCGATCAGGGCCGGCGGCAGGTGGCCCGCACTGGAGAAGGTCCAGCGGTGCCGGCCGGGGTCGGCCAGCGCGAGCAGGCAGGTGGCGGGGCGGGCGGACTCGTTGGCGGCGATGACGGTGTCGAGCTGGCGCAGGATCCGGTGCGGCGGCAGGTCCGTGCCCGCCACGTCGCGCAGCGTGGAGCGGTAGTTGCTCATGTCGACGGCGGCCTCGACGCCGTGGCCCATCACGTCGCCCATCACCAGCAGGGTCCGGCCGAACGGCAGCCGGACCGTCTCGTACCAGTCGCCGCCGACCACCGAGCTGGTGCCGGACGGCAGGTAGCGGGAGGCGAGTTCCAGGTTCTGGTGCGGGTGGCCGGGCTCGCTCAGCAGGGCGCGCTGGAGGTCGAGCGCGATGCCCTGCGAGTGGCTGTACCGGCGGGCGTTGTCGATGCCGGTGGCGGCCCGGGCGGCGAGGTCGCCGACGAGGACGGCCTCGTCCGTGGTGAAGACGGGGGCGGTCGGGGGTGCGGTCGGCGCAGTGGCGTCACCGGTGCCGGCCGTGCCGGCCCGGGCCAGGGTCATCAGCCCGACCAGCCGGCCGCGCGCGGTCAGCGGGACGGCGAGGACCGACGTCACCCCGGCGGCCCGGTACGCGGCGAGGCTCGCCGGGTCGGGTGCGGCGGCGGCCAGCTCCTCGGGGGAGCGCGGCCCGACCAGGACCGCTACGCCGGAGGCGAGGGCGCGGGAGGCGGCCGAGCCGTCCCGGTGGCGGACCGACTCGCCCGGGTGGGCGAGGCCGGCGACCGCGCCGCGCAGCCGGTCCGCGCAGCCGACGGCGGCGCGGCGCAGTCGCAGCCCGGACACGCCGTGGCCGTGGACGGCGGTCTCCGTCGGCAGGAGGTCGACGGTGACCAGATCGGCGAGTCGGGGCACGGCGAAGGCGGCCAGCTCGGCGCACGTGGTGTCGACGTCGAGGGTGGTGCCGATCCGCTCGGCGGCGGCGTCCAGCAGCGCCAGCCTGGTGCGGGTCTGCGCCAGCTCGCGCCGCAGTTCCTGCACGGGGTCGGGGTCGTCCAGGACGACGACGACCACGCCCGTGACGTGCCCGGCGGCCGACAACGCCCGGTAGCGCACGCGGAGCCCCGGCGGTACGGGGGCGCCCGGGCCCTCCGGGCTGCCGGTGGTGTGCTCGCGGTCCCGGCCGTCGGCGACGATCCGGCGCAGCGTGCCCGCCGCGCCCCCGAACGACGTCGACTCGACCGGCCGGCCGAGCAGGTCGGCCCGGCGCAGCCCGGTGGCGGTGGCGAACGCCGCGTTGAGGTACTGCCAGCGCAGGTGCTCGTCCAGGATCGCCACGCCCGCCGGCAGCACCGCCAGGAGGTCACGGAGCAGGTCGGGCATGTCACCTTCGGTGAGGTCGCCGCCGCTCCCGGCGAAGGCCGCCGCCGCTGCCGCGAACGCCGTGGCGTCCGCGCCTGCGGGTGTGGCGCCCTCTCCTCCGCCGCCGTTCCGGAACCGCATGCCCCCATGATCACCCGCCCGGGCGCGGCACGCCCACGGGTCGGTCGATCCTTGACCGATCGGGGGTGGGTGTTGTAGGAGGCCGCGACCGCTGCCGCGGAGGCGCGGGCGGCTCCGGGGCCCGCCGCGGGCTCAGGCGGTCGGCGGCTGCTTGAGCTTGGCCCAGACGGCTTCCAGGGCGGCGATGTCGGCGTCGTCCAGCCGGTCGTCGAAGGCCTCGGCGAGCGCGGTGCGGCGGGTGGCGTCGGCGGCGGCGAAGAGCGAGCGGCCCTCCGGCGTGAGGGCGATCCGCACCGAGCGGGCGTCGGTGGGGGAGGGGACGCGCTCGACGAGAGCGCGGGCCTGGAGCGAGTCGGCGACCCGGGAGACCTGGCTGCGGCTGAGCAGGGTCTTGGCGCCGAGGTCGGAGGCGGCGACCGGGGTGTCCTGGGCGTGCAGCCAGAGCATCACCTCGAACCAGGAGAGCGGCAGGTCGTGGGCCCGGGTGAGGGCCTGGTCGACGAGGGTGCTCAGGGTGGTGCCGGCCCAGACCAGGCCGTAGAAGGCGTGGTCGCGGGCGGTGAGGTCTCCCAGGGTGAGGTCGGTGCGCGCCATGCCGGCCACTCTACCGGTGTGCGTGTGCGTGCACGCATCCTGCTATGGTGTGTGTGCACGCACACAAACTCCAGGGAGTTTCGATGGCCACTCCGACGACCGGCCCGGCGACCACTCCGGCGACCGGCCCGACGACCGCTCCGGCGACCGCCGACCGCACCGTCCTGATCACCGGCACGTCCTCCGGCATCGGTCTCGCCGCCGCGGTGGGGGCGGCCCGCGCCGGCTACCGCGTCGTCGCGACCATGCGGGACACCGGCCGCTCCGGCGCGCTGACGGCCGCCGCCGACGACGCCGGGGTCGCCGACCGGGTCGAGGTCGCCCGGCTCGACGTCACGGAGCCCGGATCCGTCGCCGCGTGCCTGGACACGCTGATCGCCCGGTACGGCCGACTCGACGCCGTGGTCAACAACGCGGGCGCCGGCCGCGTCGGCACCGTCGAGCAGGACGGCCTCGACCCCGTCCGGGCGGCGATGGAGGTCAACTTCTTCGGCGTCGTCGAGGTCACCCGCGCCGCCCTGCCGCACCTGCGGGCGAGCGGCGGCCGGGTGGTCACCGTCACCAGCGTCGGCGGCGTGGTCGGCCAGCCCTTCAACGAGGCGTACTGCGCCGCCAAGTTCGCCGTCGAGGGCTTCATGGAATCCCTCGCCCCGGTCGCCGCGACCGTCGGCGTCCACGTCACCGTGGTCGAACCCGGCGCGGTGGCCAGCGAGTTCGTCGCCAGCCAGGCCATCGACCTGCCCGCCCTGCTGACCGCCGCCGGCCCGTACGCCCCCGCCCTGCAGTCGTACGCCGAGCGCACCCTCGCGGCCTTCGGCCAGGCCCAGAGTTCGGCGGAGGCCGCCGCGACCGTCGTCGAGGCGCTCACCGCCGAACGGCCGCCCTTCCGGGTGCAGACCTCCGAGCGGGCCCGTGCCTTCGTCGGCGCCAAGCTCGCCGACCTCGACGGCTCGGCCGTCCAGCGGCTCACCGGCAGTTGGGTCGGCTGAGTCCCGACCCGGGCGGACGGTTCCTGGACGGACGGCCCCCCGGCCCTCCGGTGCCCGGCCCGCCGGAGGGAAAACCCGCCGGTGAGGGGGTTGACGACCGGTCATACTGGGCGGTGCCCAGGCCGGGGCGCCGACCGGGTGCTCCGCGCAGCGTCCGGACCGGAGGATGATCCGATGAACAGCCACCCACCGACCGCCGTTCCGGTGGCCGGGACGCAGCCGCAGCCGTGGAACCGGCAGCGGCTGCGCAGCAACAACGAGTGGCTGCTCCTGGAACTGCTGCGCACCGGCGGCCCGTCCTCGCGGGCCCAGCTCGCCCGTGACACCGGCCTCTCCAAGCCCACCGTCTCGACCGCGCTCGCCACGCTGGAAGCGGCCGGGCTCGCCCGGGAGGCGGGCCGCTACGTCCCCGAGCGCGGTCGCACCGCCGTCCTGTACGAACCGGACCCGACGGCCGGGTACGTGCTCGGCGTCGACATCGGCCGGGCCCGGCTGCGGGTGGCGGTCGCCGACCTCGCCGGCACGATCGTGGCCCGGCGCGACGTGCCCAACAGGGGCCGCACCGCCGACGCGGTGGCCGACGCGGTCGTGGCGGCGGCCCGGGAGACCACGACCGAGGCGGGTCTGACGGCGGGGGAGATCGTCCACGCGGTGATCGGCACACCCGGCGTCTGGGACGAGGAGCAGCGCGGCGTGCGGTACGCCACCAGCCTGCCCGACTGGGGCAGACCCGGGCTGTTCGACCGGATAGCCGCCGGTCTGGAGACCGGGATCACCGTGGGCAACGACGCGAACCTCGCCGCCCTCGGCGAGTACACCCTGGGGGCGGGCCGCGGGAGCGGCAGCCGGATGTTCGCCTACCTGCTGGTCGGTACCGGGCTCGGGGTGGGGGTGGTCAAGGACGGCGAACCGCTCACGGGAGCGCACGGTGCCCTCGGCGAGGTCGGCCTCGTCCCCCTGCCGCCGGGGCCGGACGGCGAGCCGGGCGGCACGATCGAGGAGGCGACGGCCGCCGACGCGATCGTGCGCACGGCACTGGACCTGGGCATGCCGGGGCCGCTCACGGCGCGGCAGGTGTTCGAGGCGGCCCGGGGCGGTGACCCGGCCGCCGCTGTCGCCGTCCGCCGCGCCGCCGGGCAACTCGCCTACGCGACAGCCGTGTTGTCGGCGGTCCTCGACCCCGATCTGGTCGTCCTCGGTGGCGGCGTCGGCGCCAGCGCCGACCTCCTGCTCGAACCGCTGGAGCACGCGCTCCGCGGGCTCACGGTGATGCGTCCGGCGCTCGCCCCGAGCCTGCTCGGCGACGAGGCCGTCCTGCTGGGCGCCGTCGCCACGGCGCTGGACATCGCCCGCCCCGAGGTCTTCGAACGCCGCTCCGCCCCGGTCGACTGACCGTCGGTCGGGCGGCGGCCGGACGCGCCGTCGGCCGGATCGCCGCACCCGGGCGGCGACCTGGCCACCGGAACCTCGGGTGGTCAGATCCCGGGGCCGTAGCCGGGGTCCGGCCGGTGGCGGGGGGCGTACCACTCGGCGAGTCCCCACGCCGCGAGCGCGAGCACGGCCACGGCCGCGAGCGCCGCGAGCCAGGGACGGGGCACCCACCTCGCGACCAGCGCCCGGACGAGGAGCGGAACCAGGACGCCGCCGAGCACGATGAGTGGCAGATCGACGAGGAGCACGCCCAGATCGCGGGCATGACCCTCGAATCCGCCGTCGATACGGAGGGCGGCCCGCGGTGCCCACACGAGGGCCCCGGTCGTCGCGCCGAGGCCGGCGAGAAGGCATCCGGTGCAGCCCCCGGCCCTGGGGTCCACCCGGGCGGTCCGTCCTGCGGGGCTTTCGCTCATGCCCACGACGGACGCGGTGGCGCGCTGCGCGGTTCCGGCGGAGCCACCTGGCCGGCGCGCGGCGCTCGTCTTCGCGCGGTCGCTCGCCCTTGCGCGGTGGCTCGTCTCCGCAGGTCGGGGGCGACCGATCCACGATCACGGGCCAGCTGCCAACCAGGCGGTCACGGCCGCGGTGACGACGAGTCCGACGTTGAGTGTGATCCGGCGGTCTCCGCCCGTCAGGTGAACGGCGATCGCACCGGTCTGCAGGAGTACGAAGCCGACGGCCGCGGCCGGCGCCAGCCAGGGAGCGGTGCCGGTCAGCGGTGGCAGGACCAGACCGGTCGCGCCCAGTACCTCGATCGTCCCCAGCGCCCGCAGGGCCGGCAAGGGCGTGCGGTCGACCCAGGCCATCATCGGACGGAGTCGATCGCGGCTGCGGATCACCTTCAGCGTGCCCGCGTAGAAGTAGAAGAGCGCGAGCAGTCCCGCGACGATCCAGTAGGCGATGTTCATGGTTCCCGTTCATGGCCCCCGGTTCGCGGGGGCCTGTCGATTGCGGCGTTCTCGTCGTTCTCGTCGTTCACGTCGAATGCTTCGATTGCTTCGATCGCCGGGGAAGCCCTGGAGCGGGCGGTCCGTCGTCCGAGGGGTTGGACGCGAGAGGCGGTCGCGCTACGGCCCCGCCGGCCAGAGGGGGCGGCTGGGCGGGGCCGTCCCGTCGGGCTCAGGCGGGGTCGGTGGCGGGCTGTGTCGCGTAGCGACTCATCGCGTCGACGTTGGCCTGCGGCGTCAGCGGCCGGCCGTCGGCGAGCGACTCCTGAAGGTCTCGGAAGTACTGCACGTACAGGTCAGGCGTGAAGGTGCTGAGCATGACAGCGGGTTGGTCCGTCAGGTTGGCGAAGGTGTGCGGGGTGCCGGGCGGAACCATCACGAGCGTGCCCGCGGCGGCGTCGTAGTCCTCCTCCCCGACGGTGAACCGCACGTTGCCGGACAGCACGTAGAAGCCCTCGTCGTGTCGGCCGTGGCGGTGCTGCGGCGGGCCCTGCGTGTGCGGGGCGAGGACGGACTCGGCGATCGCGAGGCGGTGGCCGGTGTGGCTGCCGTCCTCCAGAACGCGCATGCGGGTGGTACCCAGAACGATCGTCTCGCCGTCCAGGGGACCCACCACCGAGATGGCGGGGTCGGCCTGCGGTTCGGTGCCCTTCGCTTCTTCGGTCATGTTCACGAGTGCACCGCCGGAAGCCCGCCGGTGTCCAAGACCCGTTCCGCGGCACCGATACCTGGTGGGTATCGTTGCAGCGTGGAGCTACGGACCTTGCGCTACTTCGTGGCGGTCGCCGAGGAACTTCACTTCGGCCGGGCCGCCACCCGGCTGCACATGAGCCAGCCGCCGCTGAGCCGCGCGATCAAGCAACTGGAGACCGAGGTCGGGGCTCTGCTCCTCGCCCGCTCGACCACCGGTGTCACGCTCACTCCGGTGGGCGCGGTGCTGTTCGACGAGGCGCGAGCCCTGCTCGACCACGCCGACCGCGTCCGGGTACGCGTGAGCGCGGCAGCCGGCGCCGAGACCATTACCGTCGGCATCCTGGGCGACAGCACGGACCCGGGAGTGGCCAGGCTGGCTGCGGCGTACCGCCGAAACCACCCCGGCCTGGACATCCGCGTCCGCGACACCGATCTGACCGACCCGACGTGCGGACTGCGCGCCGGACTGGTCGACGTCGCCCTCACCCGGGCGCCGTTCGACGAGACCGCCCTGACGGTGCGTACGCTTCGGGCCGATCCGGTCGGCGTCGTGCTGCGCGCCGACGACCCGCTGGCCCGCCGCGACCGGCTGCGGCTGGCCGAGCTGCGCGACCGCCGCTGGTTCCAGTTCCCGCAGGGCACCGACCACGTCTGGCAGGAGTACTGGAACGGCGGCAGGCCGCGTGAGGGACCAGTCGTGCGCGCCGTCCAGGAGTGCCTGCACGCTGTGCTGTGGAACGGCACTGTCGGCCTGGCGCCGCTCGGACACGACCTGCCCGCAGAGTTGACCGTGGTGCCGCTGATCGACATGGCGCCGAGCCGGGTGGTGGTGGTGTGCAACAGAGGGGAAACCAGCCCGTTGATCCGATCATTCATCGAGATCGCCACAGCAGCGTTCCGCCACTGAGCACCGACCGTGCCTCGTTCCTCGCCGGGGGAGCCGGCAGGGGGTGCCGACAGCCGTGCGAACAACCTCCGGCGGCAGCCCGACGGAGAGCGAGTTGTTGATCGACCCACCACCGTAGACGGAGACGAAGTCCCGGTGGTCCGCCGGGAAGGGAGTGCCCTACCTGCGGGCCGCCTCGTCCCGGTCGACGGGATCGCCGGCTCCGGCGTGCGGTGGCAGGATCCCGGACAGTCGGGCAACACTCGGGTGCATCGGTAGTGCCTCTCGGAGAGCTCGGACACGGCCCTGCCGAGCGTGCGCATGTGCGCGGGGCCCGCCACCAGACCGTACTTGCCGAGTTCTGGTTCGGGGTCGGTCGAGGGGCTCGGCCGGGTGTCTCGGCGGGATGCGGGCGCGGGGGCGGCGTGAGGGCGGGCAGTGCGGGGAAGGAAGTTAGGGAGCTTTACTTGATCCTTCGTCGACGACTCCACCGGAGGTCGCGTGTTCCCCCGCTTCGCTCTCCTCGCCGCCGCGGCGGCGACCCTGCTCGTGCCCGCCGTTCCGGCGGCGGCCTTCGTGGCCCCCGCCGCACAGACCGTCGACGTCTCCACCGCGGCCCAGTTGAAGGCCGCGCTGGCGGAGGCCGTGCCCGGGCAGACGATCCGGCTCGCCCCCGGTGAGTACCGGGGCGCCTTCGTCGCCCAGCGGCCGGGCACCGCCGACAAGCCCGTCACGCTCACCGGGCCGCGCACCGCCGTCCTGGTCAACGACGGCCCCTCCGGCTCCGCTCCCTCCTGCCCGGCGCCCACCTCCGGCTGGGACTCCGGCTACGGGCTCTGGCTGTACGGCGCGTCGTACTGGAACCTCACCGGCTTCACCGTGAAGGACTCCAAGAAGGGCGTGGTGCTGGACGGTTCGCCGCACGTGGTGATCGACGGCCTGTACGTGCACCACGTCGACGACGAGGGCGTGCACTTCCGCCGCTCCTCCGCCGACGGGGTGCTCCGCAACGCGGTCGTCGAGTACACCGGCCGGGTCCAGCCCGAGTACGGCGAAGGCGTCTACCTCGGTTCGGCGAACTCCAACTGGGGCTGCCACGGCAACAGCAACGGCGCGGACCGCTCGGACCGGGTGCTGGTGGAGGGCAACCGCATCGGGCCGTACGTCACGGCCGAGGGGGTCGACGTGAAGGAGGGCACCTCGGGCGGCACGATCAGGGGCAACACGTTCGACGGACGCGGCATCAGCGGCCAGAACTCCGCCGACTCGTGGGTCGACGTCAAGGGCAGCGGCTATCTGATCGAGGGCAACAAGGGCACGTTCTCCTCGCCGGGGACCTTCGCCAACGGTTACGAGACGCACAATCCGGCCACCACGCCGTCCTTCCCGAACGGCTGCGGGAACGTCTGGCGCAGCAACACCTCGGACCTCGGCGGTGTCGCCGCGTACGCGATCCGGATCACCTCCGTGTCCGCCTGCTCCGGACGCCCCAACGTGGTGTACGCGTCCAACACCGTCACGCGGGCGACTGCCGGCTTGACGAACATCCCCGTCACGCCCTGATCGGTGGGCCGGGGAGTGACAGAAGTAGGGCTGTATGTGATCGAGTCTGCCCGATGATCGACTCTCCGTGATCGCCAGATCTCGATCTGCTCACAAGTGCTTGAACGATGGACATGTCCGGTGGAAGAGCTGATTGACTCACGATCCTCTTTCAAGTGGAACGGAGCGTTCACGTCCATGCCTTCACGGATGCGCGGCGGTCGTCGCGGCCTGGCCGCCGTCGCCGGACTCGTCTTCACCGTCGGTCTCGCGCTGACCGGTTGTGACCCCACGACGGCGGACACCGTCACCTCGGCCGCCACGACGTCCGCCACCGCGGCTGCCACCGTCCCCGCGACCGCGCCCGAACCGGTGGTCCCGCCGACCACGCCCGCGGCCGCGCCGGTCCAGCCGACGACCCCGCCGGCGCCGACCGCCGCGCCGACCACGGACGTCGCGGTGCCGCCCCCCGCGGTCGCGCAGCCGCCCGCGCCGCAGACCCAGCCCACCAAGCCGGTCCAGCCCGCCGCACCGGTGACGCCCAAGGCGCAGCCGACGCCCACCAAGGCGGCGCCGCAGCCCAAGGTGACCACGGCCCAGCCGCCCACCGACCCGGAGCCGCCGGTCGCCGAGCCGAAGGCCCCCGAGACCAAGGCGGCTGCGGCCGGGGACTGCGAGATCCGCTCCAACGCGGGCAACTGCTACAAGGCGGGCCAGTTCTGCCGCAACGACGACCTGGGCAAGAGCACCCACGAGGCCGGTGGCCGGGTGATCACCTGCCGGATGGTCAGCGGAAAGCCGCACTGGCAGGTCTGACCGGACGGCACCCCGCGCGGGCCGCACTCGAACGCAGAGTGCGGCCCGCGCGGTGTCCGGCCCACCGTCGCAGGAACCGGGCCGAGCAGGGACGGCCCGACCGGCTCCCGACGACCTGCAGCGCACCTGCGGCGTGGCCTTCTTCCACGGCGGCCCGCAGCCTGCCCGCAGCCGCACGATGGTCGCAACTCCGTTCCGGCGACGCCCGCAGGAGCGCGTGCACGACCGACAGAGGCGTCACAAGTGCGCGTCCTACGCGTTCGGGTCCCACTCCGCGAGCTGGTCCATCGGCTCGGTGTCGCCCGTGATCTCCAGGCCGTCGAGCGGGATGCGCGCGTAGAAGTAGAGGACCAGTTCGCTCGCTGCGCCCCGGATCGCCAGGTCGCCCGGCTCCGCGTCGGCGGCGAGGTCGGCGCAGTGGACGCCGTCGGCGTTGAGGGTCAGGCGCCAGGAGCGGCCCTCGGTCGCGTGCAGGTCGATGGTCGCCGGCTTGAACGGCCAGGGGACGGTCGTCGCCGAAACGGTCGTCAGGAACTCGTCGACGCCCTCGACCGCGACGTCCGTCGGCAGCGGCTGCGCGGCCCCCTGGGTGAGCTGGACGTCGTAGGTGTGGACGGCGATCTCCTGGATCTGGTGCCGGGCCAGGGCTCCGCTGGTCTCCGGGGCCTGCGAGCGGCCCCACCAGGTCCAGCAGCCGCGGTCCGGGCCGGCCTCGCGCATCGCGTCGAGCATGAGCCCGGTCGACTCGGCGAGCCAGGCGTCCAGGGCTTCGCGGTCGCGGGGCGCGGTCGGGGCGCCCTTCGGGTCCGTCTTCGCCGGGGGCGCGGCGCCCGGGCCCGCGGCGACGATGGCGGCCTGGCGGCGGCGGCCGTCGCCGAGGTGCTGCGCCAGTTCGCGCAGCGTCCAGTCCGGGCAGGCCGGGACCTGGACGTCAAGGTCGGGGGCGGACGCGATCGCGGCGCGGAACGCGGCCGAACGGTCTTCGATCAGCCGCAGGACCTCGGGGAACTCCAAAGTGTTTTGCACCCCGGTTGTGTATCACGGCGCTCCGGCCGCCAGGTAGCGAATTTGTCGGACGAACGCGTCGACGGCCGGGTGGAGCGCCGGGGCCGAAGCCGTCCTGAAAACGCCGCGCACCGCTCGCCGACGGTGACTTCGACCACTGCGTTCGACGAGCAGGACGGCGACGACGTCAGCCGCTCGGCATCTACTCCTCCGAGGCCGAGGCCGAGGCCAGGCCGTGGCCGTGGCCGTGGAGCGGATCCGTGCCTTGAGCCGGGCCAGGTCCGGCGCGGCGGAGACGTCGGCGGATCCGAACACGGAGACGCCCGAGGGGGACTGAAGGGAATCGTTGTCAAACGTTCCGCTCGTCCAACCAGCCGCCGGGCAGCTCGGCGAGCGTGTTCCAGAAGAGCTGTTCGTACGCTTGCAGGAGCCGCCCGTACTCGCGTGCGGCGTCCGTCTCCGGCGCCGTCAGCCCTGCCGCTCCGATCGCCTCGGCGGCGGCCCGTTCCAGCCCGGTGGCCGGCCGGCCGAAGAAGTCGAAGAACGCGCAGGCCTCGTCCTCGAAACCGTGGTGGCGGCGGAGCGCCTCGGCGAGGGCTGCGCAGTACCGGCCCCAGGCCGCGAAGTTGGCGACGAGCGCAGCCGCGACGGCGACCGGCCGCCCGTTCAGTGCCAGCCAGGCGAGATACGCCGGGTAGGCCTGGCAGCCGGGCATCGGCGGGCGGGCCACCGCCTCGGCGGACAGCCCGCAGGCGGCACCCAGGGCGGGCAGGGTGTCCAGCGCGGCGCTCTCGCCGTCGGCCAGTCCGGCGAACCAGGCGCCGAGCGGCGCGTCGGCGCAGCGGGTGGCGAGCAGCAGCAGGCTGCGGCGGTCGGAGGTGATGATCCGCTGCTGCTGGGCGGCCAGTTCGGCGAGCACCCCCAGCCGGCCCCGGCCGGTCGCGAACGCCGCCACCAGCGCGGGCGGTTCACCGTCCGGAGCCAACTCGGTCCGGAGGTCGTGCAGTTGCCGTACGATCTGCCCGTCCGTCGCCATCGGTGGTCCTCCGCCTCGCCGCTCCGGCCCCCGCGAGCCATTCCTACCCTGGGGAGCCGCGGGAGGTGCGGTCGACACGGCGGAGGCGGGCGGGGAGGAAGCCCGAAGGGGAGCGGCCGGCTCAGCGGGGCAGTGTGACCAGCCCCGCCTCGTACGCCAGGATCACCAGGTGGACGCGGTCACGTGCGTCGAGCTTGGAGAGCAGCCGTGTCACGTACGTCTTGACGGTGGCCATCGACAGGACAAGCTCCCCGGCGATCTCGCCGTTGGACAGGCCGCGCCCGACGAGGGTGAGGATCTCCCGCTCCCGGTCGGTGACGCCGCCGATCCGTCGCGCCGCCGCCACCGGCGCAGGTGCGGAGGCCGGCGCCGGGGCGGGTTCGGGCCGGCCGGCGAACTCGGCGATCAGGCGCCGGGTGACGCTCGGCGCGATCAGGGCGTCCCCGGCGGCGACCACCCGGACGGCGGCGAGGATGTCGTCCAACGCCATGTCCTTGACGAGGAATCCGGACGCCCCCGCCCGCAGGGAGGCGTAGACGTACTCGTCCTCGTCGAAGGTGGTGAGCACCACGACGCGCGCCGGTTCCGGGCCGGCGGTGACCAGACGGGTGGCCTCGATGCCGTCCATGCCGGGCATGCGGATGTCCATCACCACGACGTCGGGGCGCAGTTCCCCGGCCAACCGGACCGCCTCGGCGCCGGTTCCGGCCTCGCCGACGACCTCCAGGTCGGTGGTCTCCGAGATGACCATCTCCAACGCGGCCCGGACCAGCGGCTGGTCGTCGGCCAGCACCACGCGGACGGTCATCGCACCCCTCCCGGCACGGGCAACCGGGCCGCGACCCGGAAGCCGCCACCCGTCCGGGGCGCGGCGTGGAACTCGCCGTTCAGCAGGGCGACCCGCTCGCGCAGACCGGCGAGGCCGTAGCCGCTGCCGGTGGTGTTCCTGCGGCCGAGGCCGGCGTCGGTGATCTCGACGGCCACCTCGTCCGCGTTCCGGCAGTCGACGGACACCCGGCAGGACGGGGTGGCCGCGTGGCGGACCACGTTGGTGACCGACTCCTGGATGATGCGGAAGGCGGCGAGGTCGACCTCCGGCGGGAGCGGGCGCCGTTCGCCGTGCCAGTGGACGTCGACCCGCACGCCGGCGGCCGTCGTCGCGGAGGTGAGCCGGTCCAGTCCGGCGAGGCCCGGTGGCCGGTGCAGCGGAGTCGGTTCGGCGCCCGCGTCCGGGGCGGTGACCGTGCCCGCGCCCGGGGCGGCGTCCGTGCCCGCGTGCGGAGCCGGGCCCCGGGAGGCGTCCGTGTCGGCGTGGTCCTCCCGGTCGGCCTGGCGCAGCGCCCCGAGCATCCGGCGCAGGCCGGCGAGCGTCTCCCGCCCCGCGGCCTCGATCTCGGCCAGGGCCTCGCGGGCCCGGTCCGGCCGGGTGTCGATGACCCGCCGTGCCGCGCCGGCCTGCAGTGCGACGATGCCGATGCTGTGCGCCACCGTGTCGTGCATCTCGCGGGCGATGCGCAGCCGTTCGGCGGTCGCGGCCTGGGCGGCCGCCCGGGCGCTCAACGTCTCGGCGTGCTCCCGGGACTGGCGCACGGACCGGCCGACCAGCCAGGCGATGACGGCGACCAGGATGCCCCCGTCCGAGGCGCCGACGCCGGTACCGCTGAGCAGACCGCCGCCGAGCTCGCTGATCATGCCCAGGTGGGCGACCAGCACGCCCAGCACCAACGCGAAGACGGCGCGCGAGGTGCGGCGCGGCCGGGTGGCCGCGACCAGGCAGAGCGCGGCGTCGACCGCCAGCAGCGCCGTCGGGGGCAGCTGCACGTCGGAGCGCCAGGTCTCCGTCTGCGCGACGGTGGCCGCGAGCAGGAGGCCCGTGGACAGCAGTGGCCACCGTCGCAGCAGCGCCGCGGCGGTGAACGCGACCAGGGTGGCGAGCACGGTGGTGGTCCAGCCCTGGAGCTCCGGGGGGAGGCCGGGCCGGTCGGACGGGACGGTGTGCGGGCGCGCGCCGACCACCACGAAGGGGTACACCAGCGAGAGGCACCAGGCCAGGGCCGTCCACACACCCGGCGGCACGCGCTTCGCCGGCGGCACGGTCCCCGGCGACGGCGACGGGGGCGACGATGCCGGGGACGTGGACAGGGGCGGGGGGAGCGGCGCTGACATGCGGTGATCGTATCCACGCGACCGGGCTCCGCCATCGGACCACGGTCGTACGACCAGGGGTGACAGTCCCTCCGGTCGGGTGTCGGCCCCGGTCCGATGCCCCGGAGGGCCCGGCACCGGCACCGTTGAGCCCATGATCGAAGTCCGTGAACTGACGAAGCGCTTCGGCCGCACCACCGCGGTCGACGGCCTCACCTTCACCGTCCACCCCGGCCACGTCACCGGCTTCCTCGGGCCGAACGGCGCCGGCAAGAGCACCACCTTGCGCATGGTCCTGGGTCTCAACGACCCCACCGGCGGCACCGTCACCGTCGACGGCCGCCCGTTCCGGGACCGGCCGCGCGGTCTGCGCCACGTCGGCGCCCTGCTCGACGCGGGCGACGTCCACGGGGGTCGCAGCGGCCGGGCCCACCTGCGGGCACTGGCCCGGAGCAACGCGCTGCCGCGCGGCCGGGTGGACGAGGTGCTGGAGGAGGTCGGGCTGGCGGGGGCGGCGGGCCGCCGGATCGGCGGGTACTCGCTCGGTATGAGGCAGCGGCTCGGCATCGCGACGGCGCTGCTCGGGGATCCGCCGGTGCTGCTGTTCGACGAGCCGCTCAACGGGCTGGATCCGGAGGGGGTGTTCTGGGTGCGCGGCCTGTTCCGACGCCTCGCGGCCGAGGGCCGGACGGTGTTCGTCTCCAGCCATCTGATGAGCGAGATGGAGCACACCGCGGACCGGCTGGTGGTCATCGGGCGAGGCGAGCTGATCGCCGCCGAGAGCGTGGCGGAGTTCGCCGCCCGCGGCACCCGGCAGGCCGTGTCCGTCCGTACCGCCGAACCCGCCGCGCTCGCGGCCGTGCTGAGGGCCGCGGGCGGCACCGTCCGGCCGGAGGGCGGTGACGGTTCGCTCACCGTGACGGGCCTCGACGCGAGCCGGATCGGCGAACTCGCCCTCGGACGAAGGCTCCTGGTCCAGGAGCTGACCACCCGTGCGGCCTCCCTGGAGGACGCCTTCAGGGAACTCACCGCCGACAGCGTCGAGTACGCGGCAGGAGACCACCGATGAGCGCGCCCACCACTCCGATCGGCGCCCCGCTCAGGCCCCGGGCCGCCACCGAGCCCCGGGCCGCCACCGAGCCCCGCGCCCGGTTCCGCGACCTGTTCGCCGCCGAGTGGATCAGGTTCTGGTCGCTCCGCTCGATGCCGTGGGTGCTGAGCGTGAGCGCTCTGGTCGTCATCGGCGCCAACCTCAAGGCCGCGAAGTACACCTACGACCACACCACCCCCGACGACTCAGTGTCGGCGGCCGGGGCCTCGTGGGCCGCGACGAACGCGTCGTTCACCGTGTTCGCCGCCGACATCGTGATGATCGTCGCCGGCAGCGTCGGCGCCGTCGTGATCGTCAGCGAGTACGCCACGGGGATGATCCGCACCACGCTCGCGGCCGTCCCCGACCGCCGCGCGGTGGTGACGGCCAAGGCGTCCGTCCTGGCGGTGGTCATGCTCGGCTACGGCGGCCTCACCGCGGGCGTGTCGTTCGGCTTCGGCCAGGCGATCCTGTCGGGTCGGCACCTCGGTCTGTCGATCACCGACCCCGGCGCTCTGCGGGTCGTGTCGGCCGCCGCGCTGCTGGCCCCGGTCTGCGCGTTCGTCGGCCTGGCTCTGGGCGTCCTGATCCGGCACGCCGCGGGCACCGTGGTCACCACGGTCCTGCTGCTCTTCCTCGCCCCGGCGTCCTTCTCCGAGAGCAACCGCTGGACGGCCCTCGTCGGGCACGCCATGCCGCTCACCGCCTGGCAGCGGCTGGCCAGGGTCGACCTGACGGAGACGCTCCTCCCGCCGTACCCGGCGACGGTCGGCGGCTCCTGGGCGGCGTACGCGGCCTGGCCGGTCCTCTCCCTGCTGGTCGCCGTGATCGTCCTGCGCCGCCGGGACCTGTGAGGCCCGCGCCGCAGGCAGCCCGGCGGCCCGCGAGCCGGGAGCCCGCGAGGCCCCGGGCGGCCCGGCCGGAGCGCCGCCGGGACCTCGCGGG
>NZ_JBEXNT010000048.1:0-57699 GCF_040611255.1 Kitasatospora sp. NPDC002965
CCACACAAACACCCCCCCCCCCGCGGCGCCGCGCCCTCTCCCGGGGCCCGGCCCCCGCGGCGGTTCGCCGGGCGCGTCCCGGGCCGGCCGCGCCGTCAGCGCCGGGCGCCGGGCCGGAGCCAGACCACCCAGGTGAGCGCCGCGCAGAACAGGTAGGCGGCGAGGAAGGCCAGGTAGGCGGCGTCGCCGTTGCGGCTGGAGAGGAAGGACTGGCGGAAGGCCAGGTTGACGAGCACCCCGCCGAAGGCACCGATCGCACCGGCCAGGCCGATCAGGGCGGCGGTGCGGCGCCGGCCCGCGGCCTCCGTGGCGACCGGATCGGCACCGGCGGCGACCGCGGCGCGGGAGCGGCCCTCGTAGTGGGCCGGAATCATCTTGTACGTCGAGCCGTTGCCGATGCCGCTCAGCACGAAGAGCGCGATGAACCCCGCGAGGAAGAGCGGCAGCGAGCCCGCCCGGGACGCGGACAGCACCACGGCGGTGCCGGCGCCCATGGCGACGAAGGTGACCAGGGTGACCACGGCGCCGCCCCAGCGGTCGGCGAGCCGGCCACCGACCGGGCGCAGCAGGGAGCCGAGCAGCGGGCCGAGGAAGGTGAGCGCGGCGGCCTTGACCGGGGTGTCGAAGCGGTCGTGGAACTGCACCTGGAGGACCTGCCCGAAGGCGAAGCCGAAGCCGATGAACGAGCCGAAGGTGCCGATGTAGAGGGTCGAGACGGCCCAGCCGTACGGGTCTCGCGCGACTTCGCGCAACGAGCGGTCGGCGGAGCGCGGGGTGGCGGGCAGGTTGTCCATCCGCCGCCAGGCGCCGACGGCGGCGAGGACGATCAGCGGGAGGTAGAGCAGCGGCAGCAGGCGGGGGTGGCCGGCGCCGGCGGTGGCGAGGACGAGCAGGCCGAGGAGCTGGACGGCGGGGACGCCGAGGTTGCCGCCGCCGGCGTTGACGCCGAGCGCCCAGCCCTTGAGGCGGTGCGGGTAGAAGGCGTTGATGTTGGCCATCGAGGAGGCGAAGTTGCCGCCTCCGACGCCGGCGACGCAGGCCACCGCGAGCAGGGTGCCGTAGGAGACGCCGGGGGTGAGGACCAGCGCGGCGAGCACGGTGGGCACGAGCAGCAGCAGGGCGCTGATCACGGTCCAGGTGCGGCCGCCGAAGCGGGCGACGGCGAACGTGTAGGGGAGGCGGAGCGCGGCGCCGAGTGCGGTGGGCAGGGCGGTGAGGGTGAACTTCCCGGCCGGGTCGATGTGGTACTCCGGCCCGAGGAAGAGGACCAGGACCGACCAGAGGCTCCAGACCGAGAAGCCGATGTGCTCGGAGGCCACGGAGTAGACGAGGTTGCGGCGGGCCGTCCGGGCGCCGGTGCGCTCCCAGAACTCGGTGTCCTCCGGGTCCCAGTGGGTGAGGGTGGGGGCACCGGCTCTGCCGGCGCGGGCGGGCGGGGTGTCGACGGCGGTGCTCATGCCTGGTCCTCCCGGATTGTGGGGGCGGTGCTCGGGGCGGTCTGCGGAACGGTTGGCGAGTCGGTCTGCGGGTCGGTGCCCCGGGCGGGGCGCGGGTCGGTGCCCGGGGCGGTGTGCGCGGCGGTGGTGCGGACGGGCCAGCGCCGGAGGACGGCGGGGCTGCCGTCGGGGGCGGTGTCCTCGTCGAGGCAGCGGCCGTCGGTGAGGTCGAAGACCTGCTTGTACATCGGCGAGGCGAGGGTGGGCCGGTCGCCGCGGCTGCCGAGCAGGCCGCGGGAGAGGACGTACGCGCCGCTGAACGGGTCGCGGTTGTCGACGGCGTGCAGGGCGCCGGCGCGGTCGAGGAAGAGGGCCACCTGCGCGTCGTTGCCGTCGTCGGCCGCGGCGAGGAGGACGGCGACGCCGCGGCCGGGCTGCAGGTCGTCGAGGGTACAGACGGGCTGCCAGCGGTTGCCGTCGTGGATCTCCACGGTCACTTGGCGAGCACCTCCAGTCGGGGACCGGCCACCAGGACCGGGGTGGGGGCGTAGACGGGGGCGGTGAGGACGTGGCCGTCCTCGTCGGGGCGGGCGGGGCGGATCTGGCCGCGTTCGGGGACGAAGGTGACGGCCGGGTCGGGCGTGCCGGGGGCGTTGACGAAGGAGGCGAACCGGCGCAGGCGGTCCGGGTCGGCCAGGGTGGCGGCCCACTCGTCCTGGTAGGACCCGATGTGACGGTCCATCAGCTGGTCGAGCTCGGCGGCGATGCCGAGCGAGTCGTCGAGGACGACCGCACGCAGGTGGTCCAGACCTCCCTCCAGCCGTTCCAGCCAGACGGAGGTGCGCTCCAGGCGGTCGGCCGTGCGGATGTAGAACATCAGGTACCGGTCGATGGTGCGGATCAGGGTATCGCGGTCCAGATCGGCGGCGAGCAGGTCGGCGTGGCGGGGGGTCATACCGCCGTTGCCGCCGACGTAGAGGTTCCAGCCGGCGGACGTGGCGATGATGCCGAAGTCCTTGCTCTGGGCCTCGGCGCACTCGCGGGCGCAGCCGGAGACCGCCGACTTGAGCTTGTGCGGGGAGCGCAGTCCGCGGTACCGGAGCTCCAGTTCGATGGCGAGGGCCACGGAGTCCTGGACGCCGTACCGGCACCAGGTCTCTCCGACGCAGGACTTCACGGTGCGCAGCGCCTTGCCGTAGGCGTGCCCGGACTCGAAGCCGGCGTCGACCAGGCGGCGCCAGATGGCGGGGAGTTGGTCGACGCCGGCGCCGAAGAGGTCGATCCGCTGGCCGCCGGTGATCTTGGTGTAGAGGCCGAAGTCGCGGGCCACCTCGCCGATCGCGATCAGACCGTCCGGGGTGATCTCGCCGCCGGGCACGCGCGGAACGACCGAGTAGGAGCCGTTGCGCTGGAGGTTGGCGAGGAAGTGGTCGTTGGAGTCCTGGAGCGCGGCCTGCTCGCCGTCCAGGATGTGGCCGTTGGAGAGGCTGGCGAGGATGGAGGCGACGGTCGGCTTGCAGATGTCGCAGCCCTCGCCGCTGCCGTGGCGGTCGATCAGCCCGGAGAACGTGGTGAGGCCGGTGACCAGCGCGATCTCGTACAACTCGGCGCGGGTCTGCGGGAAGTGCTCGCAGAGACCGGTCTGCGGGGCGGTGCCGGCGGCGGTCAGCTCCTCGGTGACCACGGTGCTCAGCTGCTTGAGGCAGCTGCCGCAGCCGGTGCCGGCCCGGGTGCACTTCTTGACGGCGGCGACGGTCTCGCAGCCCTGGTCGCGGACGGCGGTGCGGACGGCGCCCTGGGTGACGTTGTGGCAGGAGCAGAGCACCGCGTCGTCGGGCAGCGCGATCGGGCCGGCGGCGGCGAACCCCGCGGGCAGGACGAGCTGCTCGGGCGGCGTGGTGAGCGGCTTGCCGGCCGTCGCGAGCGGGCGCAGGACGCCGTAGGACTCGGTGTCACCGACCAGGACCCCGCCGAGCAGGGAGCCGTCCCGGCCGATCACCAGCTTGCGGTACACGCCGAGCCGGCTGTCGCTGTACAGCACGTCGAGGGCGCCGTCGGCGGTGCCGTGCGGGTCGCCGAAGCTGGCCACGTCGACGCCGAGCAGCTTGAGCTTGGTGGAGGTGTCGGCGCCGGTGAAGCCCGCGCCGGGGCGGCCGGCGAGCTCGCGGGCGGCGGTCTCGGCCATCTGGTAGCCCGGGGCGACCAGCCCGTAGACCCGGCCGTCGGCGGCCTGGGCGCACTCGCCGATCGCCAGCACGGCCGGGTCCTCGGTGCGGCAGCGCTCGTCGACGACGACGCCGCCGCGCGGGCCGACCGGGAGGCCGCAGTCGCGGGCGAGCTGGTCACGCGGGCGGACACCCGCGGAGAACACCACCAGGTCGGCGACGAGTTCGCGGCCGTCGGAGAGCGTCAGGGCCCGGACCCGGTCGTCGGGACCGGTGGCGACGCCGCTCGCGCCGGCGGCGGTGTGGACGGTGACGCCGAGGTCCTCGATCTTGCGGCGGAGCAGCTCGCCGCCGCCCTCGTCGACCTGGACGGCCATCAGCCGGGGTGCGAACTCGACCACGTGGGTGGCGAGCCCCATCGCCCGGAGCGCGCCGGCCGCCTCCAGTCCGAGCAGTCCGCCGCCGACCACCACACCGGTGGCGGCGGCCGCGGCGTCGGCCCGGATCTCCTCCACGTCCTCGACGGTGCGGTAGACGTGGCAGCCGTCGGCGTCGTGGCCTGGCACCGGCGGCACGAAGGGGACCGAACCGGTGGCCAGCACCAGGGCGTCGTACCGGAGCAGGTGCCCGGACCGGGTGGTGACGGTGCGGGCGGCCCGGTCGACGGCGGTGACCGGGTCGCCGAGGCGCAGGTCGATGCCGTGCTCGGCGAGGAAGCCGGGCGGGCAGAGACCGAGGTCCTCGACGGTGCGGCCGTCGAAGAGCGCGCCGAGGTGGACGCGGTCGTAGGCGGGGCGGGGCTCCTCGGCGAGCACGGTGACCCGCCAGCGGTCGGCGCCCGGCTGCTCGGTCCAGGACTCCAGGAAGCGCTGGCCGACCATGCCGTGGCCGACCAGGACGAGGTCCCGCGGCCGGTCGGGCGTGTGCGACGTCATGGCGTGACTCCTCGGGGTGGTGCGGGAAAGGGTGACGGGGGAACCGGCGGGACCGGGGGAACCTGGCAGGGCCGGGGCGGTCGGGACATCGGTCAGGCAGCGGGCGGCGGCCGGGGGTCGGGGTCCGGCGGTCGGGGGCCGGGCCCGGCCGCTCATCCGGGCGCGGGTCCGGAGCCCGCGGTGAGCAGGTGCAGCGGGTGGCCGGCGAGCGGGTCGTCGCGGGCCCAGGCGTCGGCGAGGGCGTCGAGACCGGCCAGATCGCCGAACAGGATGGCCCCGACCAGCCGGTCGCCCCGCAGCACGAGCTTCTTGTAGCTGCCCCGGGTGGCGTCGGTGAGCCGGAGGACGTCGAGCCCCTCGTCGCCCGTCTCGTCGACGGCGCCGAAGGCCGCGTACTCCAGGCCGGCGGCGCTCAGCCGCGCCGACGGGCGGGAGCCGGTGTAGCGGGCGCCCGGGTCGGCGCCGGAGAGCCGCAGGGCGAGGACGTCGGCCTGGTCCCAGGCGGGGATGGCCGATCCCTGGACGGCGCCCCGGTGTTCGGCGCAGTCGCCGATGGCGGACACGTGCGGTGCGCCGGCCGCGAGGCGGTCGTCGACCAGCACTCCGGTGCCCACCGGCAGACCGGCGGCGTGGGCCAGCGCGGTCCGCGGCCGGGTGCCGCAGGCGAGCACCACCAGGTCGCAGTCGAGCCGGTAGCCGTTGGCCAGCTCCACGGCGGCGACCCGGCCGTCGGGGGCGACGACCGTGCGGGCCCGGTTGCCGGGGTAGGTCGCGACACCCAGCCCGTCGAGCCGGGCGCGGAGCGCCGCACCCGCCTCCGCGTCGAGCTGACGCTCGATCAGATGCGGTCCCTGGTGGACGATCTCGGTCCGGACACCGAGTGCGGCCAGCGCACGGGCGGCGCTCACACCGAGCACACCGCCGCCGACGACCACGGCCCGGCGGGCGGTGACGGCGTCCTCGGCGAGCCGGGTGCAGTCGTCCAGGGAACGGAGGGTGTGCACGCCCTCGGTGAGTCCGGCCCCGTCGGCGCGGCGCAGGCCCCGGACGGGCGGCAGCACGGGGTTGGAGCCGGTGGCCAGCACCAGCTCGTCCCAGGGCTCCACCGTCCCGTCGGCGAGGCCGAGCGTCCGGGCGTCCGGGTCGAAGGTCACCGCCTCGCAGCCGGCGCGGAGCCGGGCGGCGCCCAGCGGCAGGGCGATCGCCTCGGCGTCGTACCGTCCGGTGAGCACGTCGGCCAGCAGCACCCGGTTGTAGGGGGTGCGCGGTTCGGCGGCGTAGACGGTGACGGTGCCGGCGCCGCCGAGCGCGGTGTACCGCTCGGCGAAGCGGGCGCCCGCCATGCCGCCCCCGACCACGGCGATCCTTCGCTCCGTACGCATCACGCCACCGCCCATGCCGTGTCGTCCGGCCGGCGCGCCCCGGGCCGCGTCGCCCGTCCCGCCCGTGCCTCCTGCATCGGCCGCGTCCCCTGGTCGGGACGCCCTTCCTGCTCCGGCCGCGGCCGGGCCGCGGGTTCGACCCGCACCGCGCACGTCTTGAACTCCGGCATCCGGGAGACCGGGTCGAGCGCGGGGTTGGTCAGGCTGTTGGCCCGCCCGGCCCCGGGCCAGTGGAACGGCATGAACACGGTGTCCGGCCTGATCGTGTCGGTCACCCGGGCCGGCGCCACCGCCCGGCCCCGCCGGCTGACCACCGCGACCGGATCGGCGTCGGCGATGCCGAGCCGGGCGGCCAGCCGGGGGTGCAGCTCGACGAACGGCCCGGGAGCGGCGGCGTTCAGCTCGGCGACCCGCCGGGTCTGCGCCCCGCTCTGGTACTGGGCGAGCACCCGGCCGGTGGTGAGGTGCAGCGGGTACTCCCCGTCGGGCTCCTCCCCCGCCGGACGGTGGGTCACGGCAGCGAACCGGGCGCGGCCGTCCGGGGTGGCGAACCGGTCCAGGAAGAGCCTCGGCGTGCCCGGGTGCCCGGCGTCGGGGCAGGGCCAGAAGACGCCGTTCTCCGCCGCGATCCGCCGGTAACTGATGCCCGCGTAGTCCGCGTCCCCGCCCGCCGAGGCACGCCGCAGTTCGTCGAAGACCTGCTCGGCGTCGTCCGGGAAGCCGGCCTCCACGCCCAGCCGGGCGGCGAGTTCGCGCAGCAGCCACAGTTCGCTGCGCACCCCCTCGGGCGGGTCCACGGCCCGGCGGCGCAGGATCACCCGGCCCTCCAGGTTGGTGGTGGTGCCGTCCTCCTCGGCCCACTGGGTGACCGGCAGCACGACGTCGGCCAGCCGGGCCGTCTCGGAGAGCACCGGATCGGCGACGACCAGCAGGTCGAGGCCGCGCAGCCGGGAGGTGACGTGGGCGGCGTTCGGCGCGGAGACCACCGGGTTGGAGCCCATCAGCAGCAGCGCCCGTGCCCCGCCCGGCTGCCCGAGGCCGTCCAGCAGCTCGTACGCGGAGCGGCCGGACCTCGGCAGGGCGTCCGGGTCGACGCCCCACACCCCGGCGACGTGTGCGCGGTCGGCCGGGTCCTCGATGGAACGGTAGCCGGGGAGCTGGTCCGCCTTCTGGCCGTGCTCCCGGCCGCCCTGCCCGTTGCCCTGGCCGGTCAGGCAGCCGTAACCCGCGTACCGGCGGCCCGCGTTTCCGGTGGCCAGGCAGAGGTCGATCCAGGCGCCGACGGTGTCCGTCCCCTTGCTGTGCTGCTCCGGTCCGCGGGCGGTGAGCACCATGCCGGTCGCGGCCCGCCCGAACAGCCGGGCCGTCCGGCGGAGCAGGTCCACCGGGACGCCCGTGATCCGTTCCACCCGGTCCGGCCAGTGCGCCATGGCGGCCTCCCGGGCCCGGTCGAAGCCGGTGGTCCGGGCGGCGACGAAGTCCTCGTCCACCAGTCCCTCGGCGATCACCAGGTGGAGCAGTCCGAGGGCGAGCGCGAGGTCGCCGCCGGGGCGCGGCTGGAGGTGCAGGTCGGCCAGCTCGGCGGTCCGGGTGCGGCGCGGGTCGACGACGATCAGCGTGCCGCCGTTCTCCCGGATCTCGCGGAAGTAGCGGAGCGCGGGCGGCATCGTCTCGGCCGGATTGCCGCCGACGAGGATCAGGCAGCCGGTGTGCGGGACGTCGGCCAGCGGGAAGGGCAGCCCCCGGTCCAGCCCGAACGCCCGGCGGTGCGCGGCCGCGGCGGAGGACATGCAGAACCGGCCGTTGTAGTCGATGTTGGCCGTCCCCAGCACCACCCTGGCGAACTTGCCCAGCTGGTACGCCTTCTCGTTGGTCAGCCCCCCGCCGCCGAACACCCCTACCGCGTCCGCCCCGTGCCGCTCCCGGACGGCGGCGAGACCCGTCGCCACCCGGTCGAGGGCCTCCGCCCAGCCCGCCGAGCGCAGCGGCCCGCCCGGCCGGTCGCGCAGCAGCGGTCCGGTCAGCCGGACACCGACCGCCAGCACGGCGGGCGCGGACCGGCCCTTGCCGCAGAGCGCACCCCGGTTGACCGGGAAGTCCGCACGCTCCAGCACCTCGGCGGGCGCCTCCCCCGGGCCGGCGTCCGTGGCACGCAGCCGCATCCCGCACTGGAGCGAGCAGTACGGGCAGTGGGTGTCCGTGGCATCGGCGGCGCCGGCTCCGCCCGCGGCCCCGGCAGCGTCGGACGCGTCGGACCCGTCGCGAACGGAGGGGGTGGAGTCGGCGGAGGAGGGGGTGGGGGTACGGGTGGAGGCGGAGCCGGCGGGGGTGGCGGGGGTCATGGCAAGAAATGTGACCGCCGGTCGTTTCGCCGCAGGGTCCGCCGTGTTGCACGCGCGGTACACGTCCCTCACGCCCGCCGGCACCCGTGGTGCGCCCCAGGACATCCGCCGTAACCGGAGCAGCCCTTTCACTAACGCGCAGGTGACCGGCGGGCAATCGGCCCGTAACGCGCGGACCGCACCCTTTCGGCCATGGCAACAACCACCCTCACCGGATCGCGCCCCACCCCGCGGCCCGGACCCCTCACCGGCTTCACCATCGGGGTGACCGCCGCCCGCCGCCGCGACGAGCTGGTGGCACTCCTCACCCGGCGTGGTGCCCAGGTGGTGGAGGCACCGGCCCTGCGGATCATGCCGCTCGCCGACGACCTCGCCCTGCGCCAGGCCACCGAACAGTGCCTGGCCGCCCCGCTCGACTACGTCGTCGCCACCACCGGCGTCGGCTGGCGCGGCTGGATGAGCGCCGCCGAGGGCTGGGGCCGGGGCGCCGCCCTCGCCGAGGCCTGCCGACACGCCGTCGTCCTCACGCGCGGCCCCAAGGCCACCGGCGCGGTCCGCGCCAGCGGCCTCGGTGAGGGCTTCTCTCCCGGCTCCGAGGCCACCGACGAACTGCTGACCTGGCTGCTCGCCCGACCGCTGGCCGGCAGCCGGATCGCCGTCCAGGAGCACGGTGTCCGGCTGCACGCCTTCGCGGCGGCGCTGCGCGAACGCGGCGCCGAGGTGATCTCCGTCCCGGTCTACCGCTGGGCACCGCCGGACGACCCCGCCCCGGTCCGGCGGCTGGTCGAGCAGACCGTCCGCCGCCAGGTCCACGCCCTCGCCTTCACCAGCGCCCCCGCCGTCACCGCCTTCGTCGAGACGGCCGCCGCCGACGGCCTGCGCGAACCGCTGCTGGACGCGCTGCGCGGGGACGTCCTGCCGGTCTGCGTCGGCGCGCTCTGCGCCCGGCCGTTCGCCGAACTGGGCCTGCCCGCCGTGTTCCCCGAGCGCGGACGGCTCGGCTCACTGGTCCGGCTGCTCGCGGAGACCCTCCCGGGCCGGGGCCGCCGCGAGTTCGTCCTGGGCGGAAAGACCCTGACGCTCCAGGGGAACGCCGTCCTGGTCGACGGTGAGAGCCACTGGCTCAGCCCCCGCGGCGCGGCCGTGCTGCGCGCCCTCGCGGAGCGCCCGGGCCACGTCCTCAGCCGCGCGGACCTGCTGCGGACGGCCTGGGCCGACGCGGTCGCCGACGAGCACGCCGTCGAGGCGGCCGTCGGCCGGCTGCGGACGGCGCTCGGACCGCACGCCCGGCTGATCCGTACCGTGCCGAAGCGCGGCTACCGTCTGGCGGCGGACTGATGGCCGCCCGGCTCCACCCCGCCACCGCGCCCGGCCGGTCCGGCCGGTCCGGCAGCGCCGGGGGTTCAGGCTCCGGCTGCGCCGTCTGCGCCGCCGGTCCGTCGGTGGCCGACCCGGCCGAGCAGCGCGCGCCTGCGGACGAACCCCCGGTCCTGCTCGCCGTCGCACACGGCAGCCGGTCGGCCGAAGGGATCGCCACCGGCCGTGCGCTGCTCGGCCGGGTCCGCGAGCTGCGGCCCGAACTCGACGTCCGCTGCTGCTTCCTGGACCTCGCCCGCCCCTCGCTGCCGGAAGCGCTCGACGCACTGCGCGGACGGCCCGCCGTCCTGGTCCCGCTGCTGCTGGGAGCCGGCTACCACCTGCGCGTCGACCTCCCCGGTGCGCTCGCCGCCGCCGGACTGGCGCACCTCCCGCTCGCCCCCGCGCTCGGCCCCCACCCCCTGCTCGCCGCCGCGCTCGCCGACCGACTCACCGACAGCGGCCGCCCGGCGGGCGCCGGTCCGGTCGTCCTCGCGGCGGCCGGCTCCTCCGATCCCGCCGCCAACGCGGACACCGCGCAGATGGCCCGGATGCTGGCCGACCGCCTCGCCGACGGCCGGCCCGTCGTCCCCGCCTACCTCTCGGCCGCCCACCCCACCCCCCAGCAGGCGGTGACCGCCCTGCACGCCGCCGGCCACCGCCACATCGCCGTCGCCACCTACCTGCTCGCCCCGGGCTTCTTCGCCACCCGCGCCGCCGCCACCCCCGCGCGCTGGACCGGTGCGCCCCTCGGCACCCACGACGGCCTCGCCCGCCTCGTCGCCGAACGCTACGACCGGGCACGCGCCGGTCAGGCACTCTCCGACCGGGCGCTCTCCGACCGGTCCGGGAACGACCGGGCCCGTCCCGACCGGGCCCGTCCCGACCGGATCCACGCCGACCGGAGCGCCCTGGCCGGAGCCGGCTGACCACCGGCAGCGGCCGTCAGGCCCGGCGGCGGCGGTGGTACGCGAAGGTGAGGGCCAGGATCAGCGGGCCCCACAGCACGAACAGCCCGCTGACCACCACGGAAAGCGCCCGCCACCAGCCGTTGGCGAAGCCGACGTCCGAGAAGCCCGCGAGCCCGAAGGTGGTGAGCACCCAGTCGACCGTCAACAGGGTGAAGCCCAACCCCGTCACCACCCCGGCCGTCACCACCGCGAGCGGCGGCACGGGCCGGCCGCCGAGGAACGGCACCCCGGCGGGCAGCGTCTCGCCCCACGGCCGCACCAGGCCGGAGCAGAGCAGGGCGAACGCCTCGGAGAGCAGGCTGAGCGCCAGTACGTAGGGCACCGTCACCCACAGCGGCTGTTCGGTCGGCGGCAGGTCCATCCCCATCCGGTACCCGAAGCCGAACGGCAACCGCCACAGGCACACGGGCAGGGCGAGCAGCGGAACGGCCCGCGCCACCCCGAGGGCCCAGCGGGGGACGGGCCGCTCGGTGCGCGGAGAAATCGCGGTCGCGGTCGCGGTCGGTCGGAGGATCTCGGTGCTCGTCATGTGCCCAGCCTCCGCGTCCGCCGACCGTCGCGAATCGTGCGGACGCCCGATCCCTCTCCCCCGCGCGGGGGAGCACCGGCCTGCGCCCGGCGCCTCTCCTCTCCCCCCTTCCCTTCCGCCTCCTCCCCCTCCCTTCCTCCCGTCCGCCGGCGAAGCTGTCGGACTGCTCACACCCACCCGCCGATGCCCCTGCGCCCGCCGCCCTCCGCCCTCCGCCTAGGGTGATCTTCGTCGGTGCGGGCGGATCGGACGATGGGGTGGACCAGGTGGGAGTTTCACTGACGGCGCGTCAGCTGGTCGAGCTGCTCGTGGACCCCGGGAGCCACCTGGACTGGGACGAGCCGGCGGACACGGAGCCCGCGGACGCCGCGTACCGGGCGAGCCTCGCCCGGGCACGCCGGCGGACCGGGCTGGACGAGGCGGTCCTCACCGGCACCGGCCGGATCGGCGGACAGACCGTGGTCCTGATCGCGTCCGAGTTCGGCTTCCTCGGGGGGTCGATCGGGGTCGCCACGGCCGAACGGATCACCCGGGCCGTGGAGCGGGCGACCGCCGAGCGGCTGCCCGTGGTCGCTCTGCCGGTCTCCGGTGGGACGAGGATGCAGGAGGGGTCGGCCGCCTTCCTCTGCATGCTGCGGATCACCGCCGCCGTCCAGGCGCACCGCGCGGCGGGCATCCCGTACCTCACCTATCTGCGCAACCCCACCATGGGCGGGGTGTTCGCCTCCTGGGGCACGCTCGGGCAGCTGGTGTTCGCCGAGCCGGGGGCCCGGCTCGGCTTCCTCGGGCCGCGCGTCTACGAGGAGCTGCGGGGTGTGGAGCTGCCCGCCGACGTGCAGCGCGCCGAGACCCTGGCCGACCGCGGCCTGGTGGACGCGGTGGTGGCGCCGGAGGAGTTGCGCGAGGTGCTGCGGCGCTCGCTCTCCGTGCTGACCCGCGTGGCGCCGGCCGGCGGCCCCGGCGAGCCGCTCGGATCCGATGAGCCCTCCGGACCCGATGAGCCCTCCGGACCCGCCCGACCCGGCGGGTCCGGCGAACGCCCCGACGCCTGGGAGGCCGTCCGGCGGACCCGCCGCCCCGACCGACCGGGCACCCGCGAGCTGCTCCGCCGGACGGCCGAGGAGCTGGTGCTGCTGGACGTACCGGGCGGCCGGGACGGCGCACTGGTGCGCGCGCTCGCCGTCCTGGAAGGGCGGCCGGTGCTGGTGGTCGGGCAGCAGCGGCAGGCCGGCGACCGCGAGCGGCCGTTCACCGCGGCCGACCTGCGCGCCGTCCGCCGGACCGCCGGGCTCGCCGAGCAGCTCGGGATGCCCCTGGTCACGGTGGTCGACACGGCCGGGGCCGAGCTCTCCGCCCAGGCCGAACTGGACGGCATCGCGGTGGAGATCGCGCACTGCCTGACCACCCTGCTCTCGCTGCGCACGCCGGTGCTGTCGGTGCTGCTCGGCCAGGGCTCGGGCGGCGGCGCGCTGGCCCTGCTGCCGGCCGACCGGGTACTCGCCGCCGGGAACGCCTGGCTGGCGCCGCTCCCGCCGGAGGGCGCGTCGGCGATCGTCCACCGGGACGGCGCGCACGCCGCCGAGCTGGCCCGGGCCCAGGGCATCGGCGCGTACGACCTGGCCGCGGTGGGTCTGGTGGACGTGGTCGTGCCGGAGCTTCCGGACGCCGCCGAGGAGCCCGCGGCGTTCTGCGAGCGGCTCGGACGGGCCGTCGGCGTCGCGCTCGGCGAGCTGTCACGGCTGTCGGCGGCGGAGCGGTCGGCCGCCCGCGCCCTGCGGCACCGGCGGCTGGGGGACGCGATCGCCCCGTGAGACCGGTTTCCGGCGCGGTGCCTGCGCATCCGGCACCCGCGCCTGTGGCGCCGCTCTCAGATCGTCTGTACCCGTGGTGGCGGCGGCGCGCCGGTCGGTGACGGTGCCGGGAGCCGGTCCGGTGAGTGCGCTCACAGGGATTCGACGGCCACGACGGTCGATAGTGCCCGCGCCGCCCGGCGACGACCGCTCCGGGCGGCCCCGCCCGCTGCGGACATCGGTGCAGTTCAGCGGGCATTGCGGCGCGCCGTCACCGCGCCGCCTTCGATTCGCGGCACCGCCCGCCGCTACGACGGTGCGTCGTATCCGGGGGGTCTTGGCGGGCGCCCTCCGCGTCTGGCAACAATGGCTCAGTCGTCAGCCGCACCCGGTACCTGTCCCACCGGGAGCGGCTTTCCGCAGACTTTTCGCCGGGCACGCCCCGCGACCGTTTCGGCCCCTGTCCGGCCGCGGTCGGGGCGGGGCGTGCACCGGCCCAACCTGATTGAGGTCTTGTTCTTCATGCCCGCTTTCAAGCTTCGTATGCGCACTTCCGCCGCTCTTCTTGCCGGTGCCGCCGGTCTGACCGCCCTGGGCGCCGGCCTGGTGCCCGCCACCGCCTCGGCCGCGACCGCGTCCCCGCAGACCATCGCCGCCCAGATCGTGCCGGCCGGCCAGCTCGCCGCGTTCAAGCAGATCATCTCCCACGAGTCCAGCTGGAACGTGACCGCGACCAACCCCAGCTCGGGCGCGTACGGCCTGGCGCAGGCGCTGCCGGGTTCGAAGATGGCGACGCACGGCTCCGACTGGAAGACCAACCCCACCACCCAGATCAAGTGGGCGCTGGACTACATGAACACCCGCTACGGCAGCCCGAACGCCGCCTGGTCGTTCTGGCAGACCCACCACTGGTACTAAACCGACCCCACCCGTCTCCACCGACGGCATCCGGACCGCCTGTCCCCCCTCACCCCGGGGTCGGACAGGGATCACCGGGGTGACCGAAGGGCCCGGCCGTGCGCGATCCGCGCGGCCGGGCCCTTCGGGCGTTCCCGCCGGGCGTGTTCCGGCTCGCACCGGGCCCACGCACCGGGCCCGCCCCCGTTCGGCAGGAGCCCTCCGGTCGGCGGACCGGTCGGATATATTCGGGCCGAGACAAAGTCCCGCCCGCTCGGGCCCCGCCCGGCCCCGCCCGAGGAGCATCCGGTGACCCAGCCCCCGCGCGCCACGTCGCGCACCACGTCACGGACCGCACCGCGCACCCCCGCGACCGCGACCACACAGACCGTGGCGCAGGTCAACCAGACCGTACTGCTGGAGGTACTGCGCCGGCACGGCTCGCTCTCCCGGCAGCGGCTCGCGGCGGAGAGCGGCCTCTCCACCGCGACCGTGCACCGCCTGGTCGAGGTGCTGCGGACGGCCGGACTGGTGATCGTGGAGACCGAACGGGCGCCGTCCAGCGGGGGGCGTCCGCCGCAACTCGTCCGCTACAACGCCGGTGCGCAGACCGTGCTCGCCGTGGCGATGCGGCCGCGCCGGATCGTCGGCGTGGTCGCCGACCTGCACGGCACCGTGCTGCACGAGACCGAGCACCACTGGACCGGCCTCGGCCCCGACCGGAGCCGCGAGCCGTCCGCCGAGGACCTCACCGGGCCGCTGCTGGCCCTGGTCGACGGCCTGCGCACGTGGGCCGGCCGGCACGCCGGCGCCCCGCGCGCCCTGGTGGTCGGAGTGCCCGGCGTGGTCCGGGACCGGACGGGGCTGGTGGAGTTCGCGCCGGCGCTGGACTGGCCCGGGATGCGGCTGCGCGCACTGCTCCAGGAGCGGTTGGGCATCCCGGTGGCGGTCGAGAGCAACGTCGACCTGGTCGCGCTGGCCGTCCGGCACAGCGAGGCCGGTGCGGGGGTGAGCGACCTCGCGGCCGTGGTCGTCGGGATCGAGGTAGGCGCCGGGATCGTGCTCGGTGGCCGCCTGCACCGGGGGCGGCTCGGCTCGGCGGGCGCGCTCGGCCACCTGATGACCGACCGGCGGGCGCTGGACCGGCCGCTCGGCCGGACCGGCGACACCCAGTCACGGATCGGCGACCACGCCGTCGACCGGCGGATCACCGAGGCGGGGCTGACCGTCACCGGCACCTCGGCCGAGCGGGTCGCCGAACTGTTCCGGCTGGCCCGGGAGGGGGAGCCGGCCGCGGTCCGGCTGGTGGACGAGTTCACCGACGACCTGGCCCTGCTGGTGGCCAATCTGACCAGCGTGCTCGGGCCCGAACTCGTCGCACTGGGCGGCCGGTTGTTCTGGGAGAGCGGGGGCGAGATGCTGCCCGCGATCGAGTCCCGCCTGCAGGGCCGGGTCCCGGTCCTGCCGCGCCTGATGGTGGTGCACTCGACCACCACCGAGCTGGTCGGCGCCGCCGCGTCCGCCGTCCGCCTCGCCGACGGGGCGACGTTCATCACCCGCTGAACCGCCGGGCCGGCCTCGCCCCGCCGGCCCGCCCGGGGCCGCCACCCCCGCACCGCCCCCTCGGACCCGCCGCACGGCCCCGAACCCGCGCCTCCCCCTTCCCGCACGCGCCCGCGTGCGCCATCCCGGGCCTTCCGCCACCCCTCCAGCGCCTCCCCGCGTCCCACTATTTCTCAGTGTGATAGAAACTCTCCGTGGGCACTCGACCAAGGGAGACCCGAATGTTCGCGGCCGCCTTCGCGATGGACCCCGTCCGCTTCCCCGACGTGTACGGACCCGAGGCTCGCGCCCGGGTGGTCGCGCGGGCGGAGACGGTCGAGGACCCGGACGGCCCCGGTGGGGTCTGGAGCGCCGAACGGCTCGCCGCCGACCCGGACGCGCTGCGCGACATCGAGGTGCTGTTCACCGGCTGGGGCGGCCCCGTCCTCGACGCGGCGGCGCTCGCCCGGATGCCCCGGCTCGCGCTGGTGCTGTACGGCGCGGGCTCGGTGCGCCGGATCGTGACCGAGGAGTTCTGGGCCACCGGCATCCCGCTCGTCACCGCCGCCCACGCCAACGCCCTGCCGGTCGCCGAGTTCACCGTCGCCCAGATCGTCTACGCGCTCAAGGACGGCTGGCGGCACGTGCTCGCCGCCCGCGCCGCCCGCGCACCGGTCCGCGTCGGCCGCGCCCCGGGTGCGTACGGCGCCACCGTCGGCGTCCTGTCGCTGGGCGCGACCGGCCGCCTGGTCTGCGAACGGCTGCGCGACTACGACGTGCGGGTGGTCGCCCACGACCCGTACGCCGCACCCCCGCCGGGGGTGGCGGCCGTCGGCCTGGAGGAACTCTTCGCCACGGCGGACGTGGTGACCGTCCACACGCCGCTCACCGAGGAGACCAGGGGGCTGGTCGGCCGGTCCCTGATCGCCGCCATGAAGCCCGGCGCGACGCTCGTCAACACCGCACGCGGCGCCGTCCTCGACCAACCCGCCCTGCTGGACGTGCTCGCCGGACGACCGGACCTGTTCGCCGTACTGGACGTCACCGACCCCGAGCCTCCGCCGCCCGGCTCGCCGCTGTTCACCCTGCCGAACGTCGTGGTCACCCCGCACCTGGCCGGCAGTCAGGCCCTGGAGCGCCGGCGCCTCGGCGACCTGGTGGTCGGGGAGTTCGAGCGCTGGACGCTCGGCGAGCCGCTGCTCCGGGCGCTCGACCGCCGCACCTACGAGCGGATGGCCTGACCGTGACCGACCGCCCCGCCGACGACCGCCCCGCCGACGACCGGCCTGTGGACGACCGGCCTGTGGACGACCGGCCGAACGTCCTGGTGGTCCTGACGGACCAGCAGACCGCCGAGGCGATGAGCGCCACCGGCAATCCGCACCTCGCCACCCCGCACATGGACGCCCTGGCCGCCGCCGGCACCCGGTACCGCCAGGCGTACTGCGCCCAACCGCTCTGCGCACCGTCCCGGGCGAGCCTGCTCACCGGGCAGCTGCCCAGCAGCCTCGGGGTCACCGGGAACGAGGGCGGCGCGGAGCCGGTGCTCGGCCGGCTGTTCGCCGACGCCGGCTACGACTGCGGCTACGGCGGCAAGTGGCACCTGCCCGAACTCGACCTGCCCGACGGTCACGGCTTCCGCCGCATCCACCCGGCCGGGGACGACGCCGGACTGGCCCGCGCCGCCGCCGCGTTCGTCCGCGAGCGGCGTGACCGGCCGTTCCTGCTGGTCGCGTCGTTCCTGGAACCGCACGGCATCTGCGAATGGGCGCGCGGCCAGGACCCGAAGACCGGGCCGCTGCCCGCCCCGCCGCCCGCCGAGGACTGCCCGCCACTGCCCGCCAACTTCCCGCCCGCCCCGTACGAGGCCCGGCTGCCCCGGCTGGCTCAGCGGGCCTGGGCGCACACCCACCCCACCGAGGAGTGGAGCGAGGACGACTGGCGGCGGTACCGGTACGCGTACTACGCACTGGTCGAACGGGTGGACGCGCACCTCGGAACGGTCCTGTCCGCGCTCCGCGAACCGGCCGACGGGCCGGAGCAGCGGCAGGAGGGCCGCCGGGAGACGGTGGTGGTGTTCAGCTCCGACCACGGCGACGGCGCGGGCGCGCACCGGTGGAACCAGAAGTGGGCCCTGTACGAGGAGTCGGTGCGGGTGCCCTTCCTGGTCAGCGGCCCCGGCGCCGCGGCGGGTGCCGTCAGCGACCGGCTGGTCTCCACCGGCCTGGACCTCGTCCCGACGCTCTGCGACCTGGCGGGCGTCACCCCGCCGCCCGGCCTGCCGGGGCGCAGCGTCCGCGCCCCGGAACCCCGGGAGACGGTCGTGGTGGAGACGCGCTGGGAGCTGCCCGGCTTCAACAACGCGCTGGGCCGGATGGTCCGGGACCCGCGGCACAAGTACGTCTGCTACGCCTGGGGCGACCACCGGGAGCAGCTCTTCGACCTCACCGCCGATCCCGGCGAGATGGTCAACCTGGCCGTGGACGCGCGGCACGCGGCGCTGCTCGACCGGTTCCGCTCCCTGCTCGCCGTGCACTGCGCCCGTTCCGGCGATCCGTTCGCGCGCTTCCTCCCGGCGCCGCGGGCGGGTTGACGGTCCGCCGCCCGGACGGACCGGACCGCTCGTCAGGCGATGCCTCAGGCCGTGTCGCCGTCCAGCCCCAGCAGTTCGCGGGTCCGGCGGTACTTGGCCGCCAGCCGTTCGGCGGTCGCCGAGTCCAGGCTCGCCAGCCGGGCCGGGTCGGAGTTGTGCGCGAGGTCGGCCTGCTTGACCAGCAGGGCGCCGGGGGTGGCCAGGATGCGCGCGGTGTACCCCTCCAGCGGTTCGCCGGGGCGCTTGGTGAGCGCGTCCACGATCGCCTTGGTGGCGTCGGTGAGGGCGGCCCCGGCCAGCCAGTCACCGGTCAGCGCGTCGTCCTCGATCGCGTCGTGCAGCCAGCCCGCCGCGATCTGCTCGTCACTGCCGCCGCGCACCGCGACGCCGTTCGCCACCGCCGCCAGGTGCTCGGTGTACGGGTGACCGTTCTTGTCGGTCTGCCCCGCGTGGGCGCTCCGCGCGATCCGTTCGACCTCGGCCAGGCTCAGGTACTCCACAGCGCCATCCTAGGACCTGCCGCCGCCGGCCGGGTCCCGGGACCCTCCTGGTCGGCCCCGCACCGCCGCCTGGTTGACTTCCGGTCCGGCGGCCCGCCGTGGGCCACCGCGACCGCACCCGCCGGTGCCGCCGGTGCCGACCCTGCCGAGGACGCCATGCCCAGCCTGCCTCCGCTGATCTCCGGCTTCGCCCCGATCTGGGCGCTCACCGGGGTGGGCTACCTGCTCGGTCGGAGCGGGCTGCTGGGGGGCCAGGCGGAGCAGGTGCTGAACCGGTTCGTCTTCCACGCGGCCATGCCTGCGGCGCTGTTCCTGATGATCGCCCGGACCCCGCTGGACCGGTTCGCCAATCCGTCGATGGCGGCGTTCGCCGCGGGCACGGCGGTGGCGGGCGGGCTGGGGCTGCTGGCCTCGCAGCGGCTGTTCGGGCGGGGCCTGCCGGAGCGGACGGTCGGCGGCATGGCGGCGGGCTACGTCAACTCGGCCAACCTGGGCATCCCGGTGGCGGTGCAGGTGCTCGGCGACGCCTCGTTCGTGGGGCCGGTGGTGCTGTTCCAGATCCTGGTGGTCACCCCGGTCGTGCTGACCGTCCTGGACTCGGGGCGCGCCGGGCTGCGGGCAGCGCTCACCCTGCCGCTGCGCAACCCGATCCTGCTGGCGGTGGCCCTCGGCGCCGTGCTGTCGGCGACCGGTTGGAGACCGCCCGCCGAGCTGAATCGTTCCTGCGAGCTGCTCGGCGGTGCGGCCGTGCCGACCGCGCTCGTGGCACTCGGCCTCTCGCTGTGCCACCGGCCGGCGGTCACCGGCGCCGCCCGGTACGCGGAGGTCGGGGTGGCGGTGCTGACGAAGACCGTCGTCCAGCCGCTGGCCGCCTACGCGGTCGGGGCGTTCGTCCTCCACCTGTCGGCCCACCAGCTGCTCACCGTGGTCCTGTTCTCCGCGCTGCCGACCGCGCAGAACGTCTTCGTGTACGCCCGCGAGTACGGCCACGGCGCGGCACTGGCTCGGGACGCGGTGCTCTGCTCCACCCTGGTGTCGATGGCGACGCTGTCGCTGGCCGCGTGGGCGCTCGGCCCGGCCTGAGGCCCCGGGCCGGGGCGGGCCCCCGGCCCCGCCCCGGCTCCGGACCCGGACACCGGCCCCCCGACACCGCTGTCCGGGCTCCCGCACCTGCCGCGTGGGCGGTCAGCGGTCCCGTACGGCGATCAGCTCGCGTCCGCGCAGCGTGTACAGCACGCCACCGTCGTCGGCCGCGACCCGGGCGCCGCTGTACCACTCGGCGTCCACCTGGACCAGCACGGTGGCGGCCAGCGTCTCCGGGTCGAGCCGGAACAGCGTCCGCTCGCTGATCCCGTACAGCCGGTCGTCCACCACCAGCAGGCGCGGGTTGGCGGACGTGATCGCGCGCAGGTCGGCGCGGGCACCGATCACCGGCGCCGGCGCGCCGCCGCCGGGGCGCCGCCGCGCCGTCCGCAGGTCGACGGAGAACACCTGCCCGTTCACGGTGATGCCGAACAGCCACCGGCCTTGGACCGCCAGGCTGCTGATGCCGGAGCCGAGGTTCGTGCCGATCCGCCAGAGCTCGCGCCCCGCCTCGGGGTCCCAGGCGGCGAGGTCGCCGCGCGGCCCGGTGGTCTTGGCGTTGTCGCCGCCGAGGAACGCCTGCCCGTGGCCCACCGCCACCGCGCGGACCAGCTGCTCGGACCCGAGCGGGTCGACGTGCACGGTGGGCCGGCCGCTGCCGGGCCGGTAGGTGACGAAGGACCCGCCGCCGGTGGTGTCGGCCTGCACCCCGAGCAGCAGCAGCCCGTGCTCCTCGTCCCAGCGGATCGTCTGCGGCCGGTTCTGCTCCTGCGGGAGGACGGCCTCCTGCACCGGCTCCGTGTCCTCCCACGGGTTGTACCGCCAGATGCCCTGCGAGGAGTAGACGCCCAGGTAGAGGGTGTCGTCGTCGAGGATCACGGTGTCCTTGGCCTCGCCGGGCACCGGGAGCTTGCGCACCGTTCCCGCGCGCAGGTCGTGCAGCGCGATCGAGCCGTTGCCGCCGACGTAGACGCGGCCGTTCCGGGCCGCCAGCGACATGCCGAGCTGAGCCTCGGCCGGCGCTCCGGCGGCCACCAGGTCGGTGGTGGTGACGGCGGCCGTGGAGGTGGAGAGGGTCCACGCGGTGCCGCCCTCGGTGACGCCCACCAGGGTGTCGCCGAGCCGGCCGAGGCCCCAGGAGTTGCCGTCCGGGACGGGCACGGCGAACTGCTCCAGGGTCCCGGCCGCGAGCCGGTACCGCCAGACGACGCCCTGCTCGGTGGAGGTGAACCAGACGGTGTCGCCCAGGCGCTGGAAGTTGGTGATGCTCTTGGTGCCGGGCACCGGGAACGACCGCAGCACCGTGTGGGTGGCGGGGTCCAGGAAGGCGACGTGGGCCGGCTTGCCCTCGGTGGAGACGGCCAGCAGGTCGTCCCCGAGCGCGGTGATCTGCCGGATGATCGTGTCGGCCGCCAGCTCGGGCGGGGTGATGTCGGCGATCCGGCCGGTGGCCCGCTCGACCGCGAACAGGCTGGCGAGGGTGGCCCCGCCGCCGCCCGCCAGGTTGCTGCCGACCCCCAGGTAGGCGTGGGTGGCGGTGGCCTCGACCGCCCGGCCCTGGGTGGCGCCCGGCGCGGGCGAGGCGACCTCCGTGAGCACGCCGGTCGCCGGGTCGTACGCGTACAGGCCGGGGCCGGCCGCGCGGCCCTTCTGCCGTCCGGTGGCGTACACCACGCCGTCGGGGGCGACCGCGACGTCCCGGACGTCGGCGCCGGGCACGTTGACGAGGCCGCGCACGCTGCCGTCGGCCGGGTCGAGGCGGTAGAGGTTGACGGCCTTCGGCGCGTCGGTGACGCCCAGGTAGAGGCGGCCCCCGTGGGCGGCGGAGCCCTGTACGAAGTTGCCGGTCGGCAGGGTGGCGGTCGCGGTGACCCGCCCGGTCGGCACGTGGTAGCCGACCACCTTGGCGGGCGCCAGGTTCCGCGAGCCGATCCAGAGCGTCTCGCCCAGCAGGGTGGCGCTCATCAGCGGGAAGTCGGCGTTCCCCGGGCCGAGGCCGGTCACCTCGGGGGCGCGGGGCGAGCGCGGCGCGGCGGCGGCGGGGCCGACACCGAGTGCGGTCAGGGCGGTCACCGTACCGGCGCCGAGGAGGAGTTGGCGGCGGGAGGGGCTGGCGGGCGTCATGGTGCTCCTAGGAGGGGGCGGCGGGGGTGTGCGCGGCGGGCGGCACGGGGTGCAGGCGGGCGGGCGGGCAGGCGGGGCAAACCGGAAGGCGGCGCGCGTCAGTGCGCGGCGGCGGCCAGCAGCTGCCTGGTGTACGGGTGCGCGGGCGCGGTGAACAGCTCGGCGGAGGGGGCGTGTTCGACGACCCGGCCGTTACGCATCACCAGCACCTCGTCACAGAGGTGGCGGACGAGCGCGAGGTCGTGCGAGATGAACACCAGCCCGACGCCGGTCCGTCGGCGCAGATCGAGGAGGAGGTTGAGGATCTGGGCCTGGACGGACACGTCCAGGGCCGAGGTCGGCTCGTCCGCCACCAACACCTCCGGGCCGACCGCGAGCGCCCGGGCGATCGCGACGCGCTGGCGCTGCCCGCCGGACAGCTGGTGCGGCCGGGAGTCGAGCAACCCCGCCGGGAGTCCGACCAGTTCGCGCAACTCGTCGACGCGCGAGAGCGGCAGGCCGTGGGTCAGCAGCGGCTCGGTGAGCGCCTGGCGGATCGTCATGCGCGGGCTGAGCGAGGCGTAGGGGTCCTGGAAGACGAACTGGACGCGACGGCGCAGCGCGCGTTCCTCCTCCGGGGTGACCTCCGCCCAGGAGCGACCGCCGACCCGGACGGTCCCGTGCTGCGGGCGGAGCAGCCCCAGCAGGGCGCGGGCCAGCGTCGACTTGCCCGAGCCGGACTCGCCGATCACCCCGACCGCCCGGCCCGGCGCCGCCGTGAGGCTGACGCCGTCCAGCGCCGGCGCTCCACGGCGGCCACGGCCGTAGCGGACGGTGAGGTTCTCGGCGACCAGCACCGGCTCCGCCGCGACGGGAGCGTCCCCGGCAGGGCTGGTCGCCGCGGCGGCGGCCCGGTCGCCGGAGGCCCGGCCCGCCCCCGGCGGGTCGGTCCGCCCCTGTCCCTGACGCTGCTCCCCCTCTCCTCCCTGCTCGTGCTCCTCTTCGTGCTCCCGCCCCTCCTCCGGCACCGGCACGTGGCAGGCGAGACCGCGCTCCCCCACCACCTCCCAGGCGGGCGCCTCCTCGGCGCACCGCGCGGTGGCGGCGGCACACCGCGGCGCGAAGGCGCAGCCGGGCAGCGGCTCGCCCGCGGCGGGCGGGCGGCCGCCGATCACGGCGAGCGGGCGGCCGGGCGGGCCGTCCAGCCGGGGGACGGCGGCCAGCAGCCCGGCCGTGTAGCGGTGTCGCGGGCTCGCCAGCAGGGCCTTGGCCGGGGCTCGTTCGGCGATCCGTCCGGCGTACATGACCTGGACGGTGTCGCAGGTCCGGGCGACCACCCCGAGGTCGTGAGTGATCAGCAGGACCGCGGTGCCGGTCTCGTCGCGGAGCCGGACCAGGAGGTCGAGGATGCCGGCCTGCGTGGTGGGGTCGAGGGCGGTGGTGGGCTCGTCGGCGATCAGCAGGTCGGGCCGGTTGGTCATCGCCATGGCGATCAGGACCCGCTGGCGCATCCCGCCGGAGAACTCGTGCGGGCGGTCGCGAAAGCGGCGCTCCGGCTCCGGGATGCCGACCAGGTCGAGGAGTTCGAGCGCGCGGGCCCGGGCCGCGGCCCGGGAGGCTCCGTGCACCCGGGCGGCCTCGGCGAGTTGGCGGCCGATGGGCATCCGGGGGTTGAGGTAGGCGAGCGGGTCCTGGAACACCATGCCGATCCGGCGGCCACGGACGGCCCGCATGCCGGGTTCGGGGAGGGTGAGGAGGTCGGTGCCGTCGAGGCGGACCGTCCCGGCCGTGGTCCGGCAGCCGGGCGGGAGCATCCGGTTGGCGGCGAGCGCGGTGAGGGTCTTGCCGGAGCCGGACTCGCCGACGAGGCCCAGGATCTCGCCGGGCCGGAGGGTGAAGTCCACGCCGTGGACGACCTGGTGGGGCCCGGCGGCGACCCGCAGGCCGGACACCTCCAGCAGCGGCGCCGCCGGGCCGGTGCGGCCGACGTCGTCGACGGCCGCGGTCGGGCCTGCACCGGCGGTCGGGCCGCCACCGGCGGTGCGGGCGGTCTCGGTGGGCGCGGTCACCGCAGTTTCTCCCGGTTGAACGAGTCGGCGAGCAGGGTCAGCCCGAACACCAGCAGACCGAGCAGCAGGACGGGCGCGAGGGCGTAACCGGGGTGCAGGAAGAGGTACTTGCTACCGGTGTTGATCATCGTGCCGAGCGAGGGGGTGGGCGGCTGGATGCCGAAGCCGAGGACGCTCAGCCCGCCCTCGATCTTGGCCGCGTGCGCCATCGCGACGGCGAGCAGTGCGGTGGCGGCGTCGGTGACGTTGGGCAGCACGTACCGGCGGAGGGTCCGCCCGCGCGGTACGCCGAGCACCCGGGCGGCCACCACGTGGTCACGGGCGAGCTGGGCCAGCAGGGCGGCGCGTGCCTGGCGGCCGAAGACGGGCAGGGCGCTGAGCACGATGGTGACGACCACGCTGCCCAGGCCGGGCCGGACGATCAGCGCGATGGCCAGGCCGAGCAGCAGCCCGTGGAAGCCGAGCAGCAGGTCGAAGAGCCGCTGGACGGCCTCGCCGAGCAGGCGGTTCAGCCCGCCCGCCAGGCCGAGCAGGGTGCCCAGCACGGCGGCGACGGGAACGGCCAGCAGGCAGACCAGCAGCTCGATCCGGACCCCGTACAGCGCGCGGACCAGCAGGTCGCGGCCGACCTCGTCGGTGCCCAGCGGATGGTCCCAGGAGGGCCCGGCCAGTGCCTCGCGGCTCTGCTGGTACGGGTCCGCGGAGAGCAGCAGCGGGCCGAGCAGGCCGAGCAGCACCACCAGGGCGACCAGCGCCGCCCCGGTCCGGCCCCGCCTGCCCCGCAGTGCGGCGGGCAGCGCGGGCAGGGCCGGCAGTCGGCGACGCCCGGTGCGCCGGCCTGCGGGAGTGCTGTCGGCCGCGGTGGCCGCCCCTCCGGTCCCGGCGGTCTCGGCGGTCCCGGCGGTCTCGGCGGTTCCCGCCTCGGCCGGGGTCCCGGCGGTGGTGTCCTGGGTCTCGGCGGTGGTGCTCATCGGGCCTCCCCGGTGCCGGCGCGGGCGATCCGCGGGTCGAGGCGACCGACCAGCAGCTCGGAACCGAGCTGGACGGTGACGGCCACCGCGACGGCGAGCATGATCAGGGTCTGGGCGACGGGGTAGTCCCGCTGGTTGATGGCGTCGAGCAGCAGTTGCCCGAGACCGTGCCGGGCGAAGAGCTGCTCGGCGACGACGGCTCCGCCGAGGAGTTCCCCGAGGTTGAGCCCGAACTCGACGCAGAACGGCGCCAGGCTGTTGGGCACCACGTGGCGCAGCAGGATGCGCCGGGGCGGCGCGCCCTTGGCGACCGCGGTGAGCACGAACTCCTCCTGCCGGGTGCGGCGGATCTCGGTGGCGAGCAGCCGGGCGAGGACCACCGACCCGGGCAGGGCCAGCGCCACGGCGGGCAGCGCCAGGTACTGCACGGCCAGGTCCGGCGCGGTGAGGAGGTCCTTCTCGCCGCCGGCCGGCAGGACGCGGAGCAGGACCGCGAAGACGAATACGAACAGCACGGCGGTGACGTAGACCGGCAGGGCCAGCACCGCGGTGGTGAGCGGGTCGAGCACCCGGGCCAGCCGGCCGCGCCGCTCGGCGGCCAGCGCGGCCCCCAGCAGCAGGCCGAGCACGAGCATCAGCAGACCTGCGGCGAAGGCGAGTTGGAGGGTCGAACCGAGGCTCTGGCCGATCATCCTGGTGACCGGCTCGCGGTAGTGGAAGGAGAGCCCGGGGTCGCCGACGAGCAGTCCCCGCAGCCAGGTCAGGTACTGGACGGGCAGTGGCCGGTCCACGCCGAGCTGGCGGCTGAGGTGGTCGCGCTGCTCCTGGTCCGCCTCGGCCCCGAGGGCGGCGGACACCGGGTCGCCGGGAGCCAGGTGGAGCAGCAGGAAGACGGCCACCGAGGCGAGCCAGAGGGTGGCCAGCGCTCCGGCGGCCTTTCTGGTCCAGTACGGCACGGGGGTTCTCCGGGTGGTCGGGCCATGCGGGCGGGCCGGGTGGTTCACCGGCCCCGGGCGGTGGGGGTCGCCCGGGGCCGGCGGCCGGCGGGGCGGGGCGGTTCGTCGGGCCGGGGCGGCGCCGGGATCCGGCCGGTCGGGGCGGACCGGCCGGACCTGGCGGAGCCGGACGGGGCGGGGCCGGACGGGTCGGAGCCGGACGGGGCGGGACCGGGAGTCAGCCGGCCCGGCGGGTGTCGGTCAGCTTCAGGTAGCCGAGCGCGCTGGTGGACACGTCGTGCACCGAGGAGGCGAAGGCGTACGTCTCCCAGGCGTGTGCGAGCGTGATGTGGAAGGACTGCGCCAGCAGGTACTCGGACAGCTCGTGGTTGACGTCGGCCCGGGCCTGCTCGTCGGCGGCGGCGAACGCGCGGGCCTGCAGCTCCGCGTAGGCGGGGTCGGTGACGTGCGACGTGTTCTTGCCGACCTGGAGCGGCCCCGAGACCGTGATGCCGCTCAGCGGCGAGACGCTGACCATGCCGTGGTTGGCCACGAACAGGCCCTCCAGGGTGCCCTGCTGGATCTTCGGCTGGATCGCCGCGTTGTCCAGCAGCTGCACGTCGACGCCGAAGCCCGCCTGCTCCAGGTCGTACTTCACCAGCTCGACGAGCGAGGTGAAGATCGGCGAGTTGGCGGCGGTGAGCGGCACCCGGACGCCCTCCGCGCCGGCCTCCCGGAGCAGGCCCCGGGCCTTCTCCGGATCGTGCCGGTAGCGGGTGACCTGGTCCGGGGTGACCCCCGGGGTGTTGGACGGCCAGGGCAGGCTGCTGGCCTCGGCGTGGCCGCCGTAGACCTGGGCGACGATCCGCTCGCGGTCCACCGCGTACTGCAGCGCCTGGCGGACCCGGATGTCGTCGAAGGGCTTGGAGGCGACATTCACCCCGAGGAACGCCTGCTGGTAGGAGGCCTTGGCGGACTGCACGGTGAAGCCGGGGTTGCCGGCCAGCACCTTGAGGTCGCGGCCGGGGACGGCGCCGATCAGGTGGGCCTGACCGGACTGCAGCGCGGACAGACCGGCCTGGCTGCTCGTCACCGACCGGACGGTGATCCGCTCGAACCGGGGCCGTCCGCTCTGCCAGTAGCGGTCGTAGCGGGTGAGGTCGAGCTGGTTGCCGCCCTTGAACTCCTGCCAGGTGAACGGGCCGGTGCCGTTGACCTTGTCGGAGGCCCTGCCCTCGACGTAGCTCCGGGCGTCGACGACGGGGTTGAAGGCGAGCGCGTCGAACAGGTTGCTGGTGGGCTTGGAGAGGGTGAGGGTGACCTCGCCCCGCGCACTGGCCTTCACGTCGGCCAGGCGCTCCAGCAGCGGCTTGACCTGGGAGCTCTTGGTGGCTCCGACCAGCGAGTACACGACGTCGTCGGCGTCGAGCCCGCGTCCGTCGTGGAACGTGACGTCCTCGCGCAGCTTGAGCACCAGCTTCAGCCGGTCGGCGCTCCACTCCCAGGAGGTGGCGAGCCAGGGCACCGGCTGGAGGGTCTTCGGGTCGAGGTCGACCAGCCGGTCCAGGACGAGGTTGACGAACGCCGGGGTGTCCGGGCCCCGGTGGAGCAGCTGGGTCGGGTCGGGTGCGCTGCCGTACACGATCTGCAGGTCGGGTGCGGAGGCGGTGGCGGACGCGCCCGCGGCGGCGCCGGGGGACGGGTCGGTGGCCGAGCGGCAGCCCGCCGCCAGCAGGGCCGCTCCGGCGCTCAGGCCGAGAAAGCCTCTTCGGGCCAGGCCGGGGTGGCGGGCCGCTTCGCTCATGGTGCTACTACCTCTTGGTGGTTGGGTTCGGGGTGGCCCGCGGCACGGGGCCGCGGGCCGACGGGGCGGGGAACTCCCCCACCCGCCTCAGTACTTGGTGACGACCACGCTGTCGCTGTAGAGCACCACGTCGGGTCCGCCGGTCGGGTAGGAGATGCCCTTGGCCGGGTTCCAGTTGGCGCGGTAGATGCCGGTCTTGAAGTAGGGCGCCTGGTTCTGGTGGTAGTTGTTGAGCCCGCTGTGGGTGCCGACCTGGACGCCGTCGCGGAGCACGGTGATCGAGCCCGGCGTGGTGGCGGTGGACCAGGTGACGTCGAAGGCCCACTGGTTCCAGTGTCCGAACTGCACGGCGCCGAGCGGGATCACGGCCTCCTGCACGGTGGCCGGGTCGGTCAGCCAGTGCACCTTCAGCCGCCAGTTGCCGTCCTTGACGGTGAGGGCGATCGGCGGCTTGGTGTCACTGCCGTCGGCGAGCGGGTAGCCGTGCCACTGGGCGACGATGGTCTCGGTGGAGGTGCGCACCCAGTCGGCGGGCAGGTAGTCGGCGAAGGCGAAGCGGTAGCCGCCCCAGCCGAGGGCGTTGACGGCGACCTCGGAGCGGTAGGACTGCCCGTCGTTGGGCACGCTGAACCGGCCGGCCAGGCCCGAACCGCCGGCGGGCCCGCCGGTGACGGTGATGCTGCCGTTGCCGTCGATCCGCTGACGGGTCCAGTTGGCGACGGTGCCGGACTCGAAGTCGTCCGAGAACACGGTGGTGGCAGCGGTGGTGGTGGCGGTGACGGCGGTGGCGGTGCCGGCGGTCGTGCCCGCGACGGCGGCCGGGGCGGCGAGGGTGCCGGTCAGCAGCGCGGCGGCGAGGGCGGTGCCGGCGAGCCGGCGTGCGGTGGGGCGGGACGGGGCCATGGGGATCGTGCTCCTCGGGACGTACGGGTTCGGGTGACGGTGACCGGGGCGGCCGGCCGACGACGGTTTCCAGGCGTCAGCCGGCCCGTCGACAGGAGGCCGCCGCCGACCCGGCACGGCCCGTCCGCCCGGCGCCCGCGGCCCGCCCGACCCAGGTCGGGCTCGACCACGCCCACTGGTCGTTCAGCTGCCGGACCCGTACGTGGTAGAAGTCGCCGTCGCCGCCCGGCCGTTCGTCGATCAGATCCAGCTCGGCCGCGAGCTCCCCGGCCGGCACCGCCCGGTCGAACCGGAAGGCCCCGGAGACGAACCCGCCGATGAACCCGGTCCGCGGCCCCTCGCGCAGCTCCCCGACGGCGTACGAGGTCTCGACCCCGTTGACGACGGCCGTCAGCCTGGTCCGGTCGTCACCGGCGACCGCGAGCGAGAAGCCCTGGGTGGCGTCGGTCGCGGTGTTGGGGTTGCCCTCGGTCACGGTCCGCAGCCGCAGCTCGCCCGGGCCGGTGCGCCACCAGTCGGACGGGCGGTACGACGCGGGCTCGGCCGCGGCCGGGGCGACCGTCTCCGAACCGCGCAACCGGGGCTGGACGTCGAGTAGTTCGCCGCCCTCGACCCGCAGCGTGACGTCCCAGTGGACGGGCGTCTCGCGCTTGCCCCAGCCGACGGCGAAGCCCAGCGTGCCGTCGAACGCGGCGGACCGGGCGGCGGTGCCCAGCAGCTCGGGCCGGGAGACCCGGTGGATCGGCACGCCGTTGCGGACCACCTCGACGTGGTCGAGCGCGTCCCGGCCCTGCACGGTGACCCGGATCCGGCGGCGGTCGGCCGACGCGGTCTCGGCCCCCATCGGCGCCCCGTTCACGGAGGCCGCGAGCAGGATGCGGTCCCCGGTGATCGCGTAGGTGCTCCGCCGCTCGATCGCGTCCCAGATCGCCGGCCGGGTCAGTTCCGGCGCCCAGACGGCGAGCCGGCCGTGACCGTGGCTGCCGGGGAAGGCGCTGTGGTGGTCGGTGGAGCCGATCAGCCCGAACCGGTGGCCGAGCCGCAGCCCGTGCACGGCGGTCCCGGTGGTGTCGCGCGGGCCCATGGTGTGCAGGTAGGTGCGCGGCGCCTCGTCGGACTCGGCGCAGCCGTGCATCGACATCATCTCCACCACCGGGGCGAACTCCTCGGTGTAGGTGTCCCAGTTGATGCCGCGCCGCCCGGTGCCGTAGCCGATGTGGTGCGGAAGCGCCCAGGTCCGCACGCCCTCGGCCGCGAGGGCGCGCAGCCGGGCTCGCAGTTCCTCCAGGCCGGCGGCGCGGATGATCTCGCCGCGCGGGCCGTCGAAGTACACGCAGTGGTCCCCGTGGGCGAGGCTGTGCCACTCGAAGGACTGGAAGGTGACGAACCGGCCGTCCTCGTGGGCGGCGGCGGTCACCTCCTGGACGTGCTCCCAGCGGTCGGCGAGCCGGGCGAAGCCCTGGGTGTGGTAGTCGACCAGCGAGGCCAGCTCGGGGGTCCGCTCGGGGAGGTCGTGCCACCAGCCGTGGCCGGTGACGCTGGCGAAGTCGAGCTGGAGGCGGGCGTTGGCGTACGCGTCCTCGATCGGGCCGTGGCCGTAGCTGATGCCGCAGTGGTTGTGGATGTCGCCGACGTACAGGCCGAGACCGCCGTAGCCGGGTGCGTCGGTGGTGGGGGCTGTCATCGGGTCGGGCTTCCTCTACGGTGCGCGGCGAGCGATTGCCGCGGGATGTTTGATCGACTGTGAGAAGAAGTCTTTCCCGATCTTCCGGTGATGGTCAAGACCAGGCCGACCTGCGTTGCCCGATCGCCACAGGGGGAAACACAGGCTTCACAGAAGCCCGGCAGGCAGAAGGAGCCCCGTGCTGACCAGCGACATGCCGCCCACCTCGGGACACCTTCTCGAAACTTTCTATCGATCTGATAGAAACTGCCGAAGCACCCCGCCGCCTTCCGTGAGGACGACCGCCAGCCATGCCGACCACCGCCCCGCGCACCCTGCCCGCCCCGCCCGACCTCAGCGACTCCGTCCTCGTCCGCGCACCCGAGCGCCCCCTGCCCGGTTACTGGGCCGGCTGCCCGGGCATCCGCTACGAGGCCGACCGCGACCGCTTCCTGCTCACCTACCGCGAGCGCCGCCCGCGCGGCACCGACGGCCAGGACCGGGGCTGGCGCTGCGCGGTGGCCGAGAGCAGGGACGGCGTCGAGTTCCACGACGTCTGGTCGGTCGAGCGCGCCGAGCTGGACTCGCCGTCGATGGAGCGCTTCGCCCTGCTCCCCCGCGACGACGGCTACCTGCTCCACCTCAGCTACGTCGACCCGGCCGACAACCGCTGGCGGATCGACGCCGTCCGGGCCGGCACGCCGGACTCCTTCGACCTCGCCACCCGCACCCCGGTCCTCACCGCCGCCGGCACCGGCACCGAGGGCGTCAAGGACCCCTACCTGCTCGAACTCGACGGCACGGTAGAGATGTTCAGCACCGTCTCGCGCACCCGCGCCTTCACCGCCGAGGAGCAGGAGCTCGCCCACGCCGACGCCGACATCCACACCACCGGCCTCACCGTCCAGCCGACCGCGCGCGCCGACTCGCCCGACGGACTGCGGTTCACCGCCCCTCCCGGCCGGGCCGCCGAGGTCCTGGACGTCGGCCCGCCCGGCGCCTGGGACGCCTACGAGGCCCGGATCACCGCCGTCCTCCCGGACGGGCGGGGCGGCTGGCTCGCGCTCTACGACGGCTCGGCCGACGCCGCCGGCAACTACGAGGAGCGCTGCGGCCTCGCCGTCTCCACCGACCTGCGGGAGTGGCACCGGCTGACCACCGACGGGCCCTGGCTGGACGTCCGCTACGCCGACGTGGTCGCCGCCCGGGGGCGCTGGTACCTGTACTACGAGCAGACCCGGCCGGACGGCGCGCACGAGCTGCGGGTGGCGGTCCTGGACGAGTTCGCCGGGCTCCGGCCGTAGCCGGGACGCTCCCCGCCGACGGCCTCGTCGGCTCGCATCCGTCCGGACCGTCCGGAACCGCCCTGCCCCGCCCCGGTCCGTCGGGCACGCAGGCGGCGTTCAGGACCTTCGCCAACAGGATCTACTGATCCCGACCCGTGGACGAACGGCCCGCCGGGGAACCGGCGGGCCGTTCGTCCGCAGAGCACCCGACCGGGGGTTCGGACCGGCAACGTGCAACGGATCCGCGCTCGATGTCGCCGGTCGCCCCTGCATCCGACTCGACCGACGCGCCTGGCTCTGTCCGCACGGCAGCTCCGTACGCTCCGCCACGGCGGATCCGTAGCCCCCTCGCGGGCACGCCGGGTCGTGCTCGCGACCGACCGGTTGCCGCCGGCAGGCCGGCGTCACCGGGCCCGGGCCGTCGCCACCACATCGGTCATCGCCGTCAGGAACCGCTGCGCCACCGCCAGCTCCGCCTCCCCGAAGCCGCCCATCGCGGTCACCAGATCGGCGATGAGCCCGCCGAAGAAGGCCTGCCCGAGCTCCGTCGCCCGGCCCTCCACCACCAGCCGGACCTTGCGACGGTCCTCCGGATCGCGCTCGCGCCGGATCAGGCCGAGCCGCACCAGACGGTCGACCAGACCGGTCGTCCCCGCCGAGTTCAGCCGCAACGCCTCACCGAGCCGCCCGGGAGTGACCACCGAACCGGCCCGCGCGGCGTCGAGCAGGTGGACCAGCGCCCGCAGGTCGGTCGGGTGCAGCCCGTGCCGCGCGGCGAACTCGGCGCCGAAGAGGTCGAGTTCGACGGTCAGTCCGCGCAACAGATGGACCAGCTCCATCGGCAGCCGAGATTGCTCCACCCCGTGTCCTTTCCCTGGCGGTCCCCCGGACGTATTCTCTCGCTGAGCGAGATACATGCTCGGCGAGCGACTCCATCATCCACCGGGGGAGATCATGTCCGCACGCACATCCGCCGACCCGGCCGTCGAACCCGGCCACGCCGCCTTCCTCACCGCCTACGACGAGGCCCTCGCCCGCTGGCCCGTCCCGGCCGAGGCGCTCACCGTCCGGACGCCCCACGGCGCCACCCGCGTCAACGCCTGCGGCCCGCGCGACGGCCGCCCCCTCGTCCTGTTGCACGGCGGCGGCTCCACCTCGACCTGCTGGACCGCCGGCGTCGCCGCACTCACCGGGACCGGCCACCGGGTCCTCGCCGTCGACCTGATCGGAGACCCGGGCCGCAGCGTCCTCGGCGGCTCGCCGCTCGGCGGCGTCCCCGGCCTGCTGAGCTGGCTGGACGCCGTCCTCGACGGGCTCGACGTGGCCGCCGCCGACGTCGTCGGCCACTCCTACGGCGCGTGGATCGCCCTCCGTTACGCCCTGCACGCCCCCGGCCGGGTCGGCCGCCTCGCCCTCCTCGACCCCACCCAGTGCTTCGCCGGCTTCCGCCCCGGCTACCTGCTGCGGGCCCTTCCCCTCCTCGCGCCCCCGCGCACGGCCGCCAGGGCCCGCTCCTACCTGGACTGGGAGAGCGGCGGGACCGCCCTCGACCCGGCCTGGCGCGAGCTGTACGCACTCGGGTACGCCGGCTTCCCCGCCGCCCGGCCGGTCACCGGCCCGCGCCCGACCACCGACCAGCTGCGCGGGCTCACCGCGCCCGTCCTCGCCCTGTTCGCCGAACGGAGCCGGACCCACGACGCCGCCGCGGTGGCCGAACGCGCCCGCCGGAGCCTCCGTTCCGCCACGGTCGCGGTCCTCCCCGGAACGTCCCACCACACCCTGCTGACCGCCCGGCCGGACGAACTGAACCGGCGGCTCACGGCCTTCCTCGCCACCGGCCCCTGACCGCGCGGCCTCGCGGCCCGGGGCTACCCGCGTCGCACCAGCCCCGCGATCAGCGCCCCCAGCGCCACCTCCAGCTCCCCGCACCGCTCGCCCACGCCGACGTACCCCGTCTCGGCCAGCACCCGCCCGAGGGCCGGCAGCCGCGTCGCGTCCGCCCCCTCGTACGCGGCGCGGCGCTGGCTCGGTTCCCGCGGCGGGCTGACGGGGTGCTCGGAGAGCAGTTCGCCGAGGACCAGCTGCCAGCAGGAACGGAACGCCGGCATCGCGCGCCCGGGCGGGAGTCCGGCGGCCATCAGGTCGGCGAGGCAGGCGTCGTTGAAGGGCAGCGCGTTCTCGGCCACCAGCTCGCCCCGGATCAGGATGTGCAGCACCCAGGCGTGGCCGGCCATGTAGTCGTGGGCGTCGACCAGCCGGCGCAGCAGCCGGGCCTCCGGGCCGGCACCCGACACGCCGACCGGCAGGCCCTCGGCGATCTCCTCCAGGACGGCGAGCAGCAGCGCCTCACGGTCGGTCACGTGCCGGTAGAGGGAGGCGGGCGCGGTGCCGAGCTCGGTGGCCACGGCGCGCATGGTGAGCGCGTCGATCCCGTCGCGCTCGATCACCCGGCGCCCGGCGGCGACCACGCCGGCGGTGGTCAGACCGGGGCGCGGGCGCTTGCGCCCGTACCGGCCGCGCTCCCCCGCGACCTCCCCCGCCACCTCGCCGGCCCCCTGCACCGCGGCGGCGGGTGCGGTCCCCGAACCCGCCCGGCGCGGGACCTCGGGTGCGGTCTCCGGCGCGTTCTCCGGGGCAGTCGCGGGCGCGGCCTCCGGTGCGGCCTCGCGCACGGCGTCCGCCTCACGTCCGCCGGCGCCCGGCCGACTGGTCTCTTCTGACACTCCGCCATCCTGCCATGGCTCCGCCAACCCGCTCCTCCACCGGGTCGTTTGCACTCGACATCGAGTAAGGCTTACCTTACGCGAACAACGTTCGCATCGGAGGTCGTCATGCCCGAAGCCGCGCCACCCACCCCGTCCCGGGCCACTCCCGGGGCGTCACCCGGGACGTCACCCGGCCCGACGCCGGTCCACGCCCAGGACCCCGCCCCGGAGTCCGCCCCGGAGTCGCCGCCCACCCCGCGTGCCCCGCACGGGGAGCACGCCCGGCACGCCAGGCCGGGCCTCGTCCTCGCCACCGTCTGCCTCTGTCAGCTGATGGTCACGCTCGACGCCAGCATCGTGAACATCGCGCTTCCCGCCATGAGCGAGGCCCTCGGCTTCGTCGACAGCGCGCTGCCCTGGGTGGTCAACGCCTACGCGCTGGCGTTCGGCGGGCTGCTGCTGCTCGGCGGCCGGATCGCCGACCTGGTCGGGCACCGCCGCGCGGTGCTCTCCGGCCTGGTGCTGTTCGGGATCGCCTCGGTGCTCGGCGGGTTCGCCCAGACGCCCACCCAGCTGGTCGCCGCCCGCGCCGGACAGGGCGTCGCGGCCGCGGTACTGGCCCCGATCGGCCTCACCCTGATCATGGTGACCTTCGCCGAGGGACCGGCCCGGGCCAGGGCGCTGGGCATCTGGTCGATGGTGACCGCCGGTGGCAGCGCGCTCGGCGTGCTGCTGGGCGGGGTACTCACCGACCTGCTCGACTGGCGCTGGGTGTTCTTCGTCAACGCCCCGATCGTGCTGGTCGGCGTCGCCCTGGCAGCACGCTCGGTGCCGGCCTTCCGCCCACCGCGCGCCGGCCGCCCGGACGTACTCGGCGCGGTCCTCGGCACCGGTGCGATGACCGCCCTGGTCTACGGGCTGATGGAGACCGACCGGCACCCGTGGGGCTCGGCCCGCACCCTCGGCACGATCGCCGCCGCCGTTCTGCTCGGCCTCGCCTTCCTGTTCTGGGAATCCCGGTTCGCACAGGCGCCGATCGTCCGGCTGGGCGTGCTCCGGGCCCGTACGGCCTGGGTGGCGAGCACGGTCGTCACGCTGCTCGGAGCGGCCATGCTGGTCGGCTTCTACTTCTGCTCGCTGCACCTGCAGAACGTCCTGCACTACGGCCCGCTCGCGGCCGGAGCCGCGTTCCTGCCGTTCTGCGCCGGAACGGCGGCGGGCAGCATGATCGCGGGCCGGCTCACCGCCCGCTTCGGTGGACGGGCCACCCTCACCGGCGGCCTGCTGCTCGGGGGCCTCGGCATGCTCTGGTTCGCCGGACTCGGCGTGGACTCCGGCTACCTCACCGCCTTCGTCGGCCCCTCCCTCGTGGCCAGCGTCGGCGTCGGCATCTGCATGGTCTCCAACACCGCGATGGGCACCTCCGGCGTCGACCCGCGGGAAGCCGGCCTGGTCAGCGGACTGCTCAACGCCGGACGCCAGTGCGGCGGGAGCATCGGCCTCGCCGTCCTGTCGACCCTCGCGGTGTCCGCCACCCGCCGGGCCGCGGAGGACGGCGACACCCCCCTGGCCGCGCTGGCGGCCGGCTACGACCGGGCTTTCGTGGTCACCGCCGCCCTGCTCGGCGTGGCGGCACTGATCTCGGTGCTGTTCGTGCCCGCCCGCAAGGCGGCCTCCGGGCCGCAGCCGGCCCGGCCGCGCTGACGGAACCGGAGGGCGCGGCCCGGCGGAGACCGGTCCCGTTCCGAACCGGAGGGTCGGAACGGGACCGGTGGCGCTCCGGACACGGCCGGGCCGGGCTCCGGACCGGCCGCGGGTCGGGGCCCCGGCGGCCGGGGGCCGAGCACTCAGGGGCCGAGCGCTCAGGGGCCGGCCAGTCAGGGGCCCGGCCAGTCAGGGCCCGAGCGTTCAGGCACCCAGTCGTACGAACGTCCCGCCGGGCGTCCGTGGGACGGGCGGCCGGCGCATTCGTCGAACGGCCGCGTCAGTAGATCAGGTACCCCGGCCGGTGCCCCTCGTCCTCGATCTCCCCGGTGGCCTGGGCCCGCAGCTTGCGGGACAGCGCCTCCAGGGCGCGCGAGGCCGCGACCTCCTCGCCGATCCGGGCGAGCGGTCGGTCCTCCACACTCTTCAGCGCTTCCCCGTGCGCGGTGAGGCCCGGCGCTCGCGCCCCGGTCAGCCGCGCGTTGCATCCCGTGTGGACGCCGTCCTCCTCGAAGCTCAGCTCCACATCCCACTGGTTGTGCATGCCACACCTCCTGGCGCCGGCCCCCGTCCCGCCTGCCCGGACCGGCACGGGCAGTGGCCCGTGGCGTCCGCTCACACCAGCGTGCGCCCGCCACCACGGCGGCGGCAAGCGGACACCGCGCCCCGCGCCCGGCGCAGCTCCGGGGGTCGGCGCCGGGCCCCGGCGGTAGGCTGACGACAGCGCGCCAGAACCGCGGGACGCCGGGGAGCCATTCCGTGCGGACGCCCCCCTTCTTCCGGAGGACCGGCGGTGCGGCGCGGGCAACGACCTTCGGGTGGTCCCTTCGTGGCGGTCTTCGTCCTGGCACTCAGCGCCGCCTGCTGTCTGGGCCTCGGTTTCGTCCTCCAGCAGCACGCCGCGCAGCGGGCCCCGCGTGCCGACCTGCTCCGCTGGCGCCTGCTGCTGGACCTGCTGCGGATGCGCGAGTGGCTGCTCGGCACCGGCTTCATGGTCTGCGGGCTGATCCTCTCCGCCCTCGCCCTCAACCAGGGCGAGGTCTCGCTCGTCGAACCGCTGCTCGCCACCAACCTCGTCTTCGCCATGGCCCTCTCCCGGGTCCTGACCAAGCAGTCGCTCGGCCGCTCGGGCTGGGCTGGTGTGCTGTTGCTGGCCGCCGGGGTGACGGCGTTCATCGTGGCCGGCCGCCCGACCGGCGGCGGCCCGCCGGCGAGCGAACTTCGGCACTGGCTGGTGGTCGGGACGGTCGTCGGCCTGACGCTGCTGCTCGTGTCGACGGCCCGCCGGATGCCGTTGTTCGAGGAGGCGACCCTCCTCGCCCTGGCGGCCGGCCTGCTCTACGGGCTCCAGGACGCACTCACCCGGACCACCACCCAGCGCCTCGACCGCCAGGGCCTGGACGCGGTGCTGGGCAGCTGGCAGCCGTACGCGGTGGTGGCGGCGGGCGTGGTCGGGCTGCTACTGGTCCAGAGCGCCTTCGAGGCCGCGCCGCTGCGCATGTCGCTCCCGGCGCTGACCGCTGCCCAGCCGATCGCCGGAATCGCCTGCGCGGTCGGCTTCCTCGGCGACCGGCTCCGGGTCACCCCGGGCGCCCTGGCGTGGGAGGTCGCCGGGCTGCTGGCCATCGTGACCGGGGTGGTGGTGATCGGCCGCCACCCCGCGATGCCCGGTGCCGTCGGCAAGGACTCGAAGGGCTCCGGGGAGAAGCCCACGGACGAACCCGGAGCCGAGTCCGGCGAGGAACCCCGCGAGGACCCGGACGAGGAACCTCGCGAGGGCCCGGACGAGGAACCCCGCGAGGGCCCGGGCGGCGCAGCAACCGCCGGCCGGGACCCCGGCGACACGAACAGGACGGACGCCACGAACGGGACGAACCGGGGCGACATGGGCAAGGGTGGGAAGGAGAACGGACCGAAGCGGGCCGGGACGAAGCGGAACAGGGCGCAGGGGAGCGACATGGCGGGCAACGACACGAGCGGCCGCAACGACGACCGCGACGACGGCGCAGACGGAGCCGGCCCGCTCCCGGACGCCCGCTGACCGGCCGCCGGAGCACGGCACATGTGCTGGAGCGCCCGGGCGGACCTGGTGGTCGGCGGCGCGGTTTCGGCCGTCGGCGTTCTCTGCCTGGTCCGGGCCCACCGCGCCGGACGACCTGAACGGCTCGTGCTGGCCGCACTCCCCCTGGTCCTCGGCGTGCACCAACTGATCGAGGCCGCGGTCTGGCTCGGCGCCGACGGCGACCTACCCGCCGGGACGGCCCGCTGGGCGGGCACGGTCTGGGCGGTGATCGCCCTGCCGCTGCTCCCCGTCATGGTCCCCGTCGGGGTCCGCTGCGCGACCGACGGCGGACCGACCCGTCGCAGGCTGCTCACCGCCGTCGCCCTCCTCGGCATCCTCGTGGCCGTCCCGTTGGCCCTCGCCGTCGCCGTCCGGCCGGTGACCGTGACCGAGCACACCCACACCCTCGCCTACGGCGTCGGCGTCCCGTACCCGGCTCTCCTCCTCCTCGGCTACCTCCTTGCCACCGTCGGCGCGCTCCTCCTCAGCGGTGACCGTTCGCTCCGCCTCCTCGGTCTGCTCACCGGTGTCGGCGCGGTGGTCTGCGCCCTGCTCTGGCGGCTGGCGTTCGTCTCCACCTGGTGTGCCCTGGCCGCTCTCGCCTCGCTTCTCCTCCTCCACTGGACGGCTTCACCTGGCCGGCCCCCCACCGTCGGGGTGTGACAGGAACCGGTTGCCGGTCGGCGGGCCGACCGCGGGCCGCCCCTGGATCTGCGGCCCCCGCCGACGGCGGCCCCGACGGGATCGACCTATCCTGACCTGCCCCGGCCCGACCCGCCTGCGTGGCCGTCCGGGTCAGGCCCCGACCCCGGTGGTGACCGCAGGCCGTTCTGCCGGAGTGCTGCCCGTGTCGGCGACCGCCTCAGGTCCGCAGCCTCGTTTGCGGTCCATCTCGCGCCACTCCGGGCGCAGGCCGGAGAGCGTGGTGGTGGCGAAGTACAGACCGCCGCACACGAGCAGCACGGGTACGAGCCCGACCAGGGCCACGGCCGAGCCGGCGATGAGACCGCCCAACGGGATGCCGGCCCAGGCCAACGAGTCGCCGAGGGCGTTGACCCGGCCGAGCAGGTGGCGCGGTACACGTTCGAACTGGACGGCGCCGAGGATCGGATTGAGGAATCCGGAGCCGAAGCCGCTCACCGCGAAGACGGCGAGGACGACACCCATAGGTGCCCCCAGGGCCAGGACCAGGAACCGCGGGGCACCGCAGAGCAGGAAGCCGGTGAAGAACACCGTCTGACGCGGCAGCCGGTGGGCGACGGCTGCCGCGATCAGGCTGCCCCCGACCGCCGCGATCCCCCAGACGCTTCCCGTCAGACCGATGGCGGCCGGACCGCCCCCGGACTCCTGGGCCCAGACCGGGACCAGGACCGTCATGAACGCGGCGTCCAGCAGGTTCGTCACCGCGACCATCACGATGATCGTCAGCAGCAGCGGGTCGCCCCGGAGGAAGGTGAACCCCTCCCGGAACATCCGCCAGTAGCCGATCGGCGGCGGCGCCCCGGGCTCGTCCACGCGCTCGTCCACGCGCCCGGCCCGGTGTCCCGGCGCGGGCTCGGACGACGGCGCGGCCTCGGTGAGTGGCAGGGCAGCGGCGGCGTGCGCGGCGACGGCCCGGCCCATGCCCGGTGGCAGCGCGAGTGCGATGACCAGCGAGCCCAGCGCGAAGGCGACCGCGTTGACGGTGAGGCCGGTCATCGGGCCGAGCAGCGCGACGAGAGCTCCGCCCACCGCCGGGCCGGCCGTGGAGGCCAACCGCTCCGTGACCCCGGACAGCCCGGTGGCCCGCTCCATCGGGACGCGGCCCCGGTCGGCCGCCTCGGGGACCATGACCTCCTTGGCCAGGTCCCCCGGGCCGCGGGCCGCACCGATCACCCCGACCATGACCAGCAGCAGCCAGAACGGCAGCAGGTCGAGGCCGTGCAGCAGTGGCACCAGACCGGCCACGACGGCGCTCACCGCGTCCGCCGTCCAGGAGACGACACGCGGGCCGAGCCGGTCGACCACGGGCCCGGTGAGGGCCTTGACCAGCACGTACGGCGTCAGCTCGACGAAAGCGACCAGGCCGGTCATGGTCGCGCTGCCGGTGGTGGCGAGCACGAACCAGGGCAGGGCGATGGCCGAGACCCGCGTCCCGGTCAGGGAGACCGCCATCGCCGCCAGCACACCGACCAGCGGCCGGAGGCTGCGCGGCGCGGCTGCGGCATCGGCAGCCCCGACGGCACCGACGGCACCGACGGCACCGACGGCGGGAGCGTCCGTACTCCGCGCGGTCATGATCGTTCCTCCAGTTCCCCAGGTGCCGCCGCCACCGGGTCGGGGAGCACCTGGACGACCACCGCCACTCGCTCGGTGCCCTCCGGTCCCGCCGAGGCCGGATCGGCCCGCCGGTAGCGCGCGACCACCTCCGTCAGCTCCGCCGCCAGTTCGCGGGCCTCCTCCGGGCTGAGCTGGAGCACCGAGTCGCTGAGGTCCAGGGCGTGCCGCCAGTCGCTCGGCATGGTCTCGTACGCGTTGAGCGCCGTCTGTGCGGTGACGGTGTGCGCCGCGACGATCGACCTCAGGTAGCCGAGCGCCGCCTCCGGGTCCTCGTCGGCGAGGTTCGTGTCCGTCCACCAGGTGACCTGGTGGACCGCCTTCCACCACCGCTCGCGGGCGTTGCCGCGTTCGGTGTCCTCCGCGACGAACCCGGACGCCGCGAGCTGGCGGAGGTGGTAACTGGTCGCCCCCGAGTTCAGCCCCAGCTGCCCGGCGAGCCGGGTGGCGGTGGACGGGCCGTGCTTGCGGAGCAGCCCGATCAGTTGCACGCGCACCGGGTGGGCCAGGGCACGCAGACCCTTGGCGTCGAGCACGACATCGGTCTGGGGATCCGGGCTGTGCGGCCATCTGCGGTCATCGGTCATGGCAACACCATAGAACCGCAAACAGTTCTTCGCAAAGGGTTTTTGCGAAGAACTGTTTGCGGTTCTATGGTGGAAGGGCCTGCGCGGCGCGCCGGCACCGCCCCCGACGGCCCGCCGTCAGTCCCCGGCGACCGTCAGCACGAGCACCACCGTGACCCCTCCACCGGGCGTCTGCTCCACGCCCAGCCGTCCCCCCGCGGCCCGGACCAGCGCGGGCACCGAGGGCCCGGCCGCGTCGCCCGCCCCGCCGGGTTCGCGCCCGTCCGCCGGGCCTCCGGGTTCGGCGGCCCGGACCCCGGCCGGCAGCCAGTGCCGGGCCTCGGGGAGCTCCGACGGCCCCTGGTCCACGACCCTGAGCTCCACCCGGGCCAGCTCACCCGCGGGCACCTCCGGGGACCCCGGGAAGCCGGGGAACCCGAGCCCGCCCGGACCGCCCGGACCGGGCACCGGATCGATCCGGACCAGCACCCTGACCCCGGGCGGATTGCGCCGGACGGCGTGGTCGACCAGCCCGGCCAGCGCCGCCTCCAGACGACGGGCGTCCGCCACCACCACCGGCAGGCCGACCGGTATCCGCACCGACACCGACGCCGACCGGCCGCCGCCGCGCAGCACCCTGCGCACCACGTCGGCCACCTGGACGTGCCGCGCGTCCGGCACGCAGCCGCCGGCCCGGTCGGTCCACCGCAACCGTTCCAGTTCGGGTCGCGACAACGCCTGGGGTCCGACCATCCCGCCCGAGCCCGCCCGGAGCGGGCCGCCGAGCCCGCCGCCACCGGCCGGCGACGCACCGAACCCGGCCGTCGAGCCCGGTCGACCGACCCCGCCCGCGCTCTTGACCAGCCACGAACCCGCCAGTCCGCCGGACCGTCCGAGCGGACCCAACCCGCCCAGCGCCCGGGCACCCGACGCCACGTAGTCCCAGAGCTTCCCGCTTGCCATCGCCCCGCCCCTCGTACCTCGCGGACCGTCTCCGCGGAATCCCCGGCGAGCCGGTGCGGACCGTCTCCCCGGTCCTGCGACCAGCCTGCGCCAGCGCCGCCCGGGTGACAATCCGGCCCCCGGCCCCAGGCCGACCCGCCCACCCCGCCGACCGGAGGAGTCGACACCCGCCGACCGGCGGGGGCGCACTTACCCGGCGCGCGCAACCACCCTCCGCAAGCCCCGCACGCCCCCCACCCCGAACACGGACACCCTCCACCCCCGGCCCGCCCGATCCGCCCGATCCGCCCGATCCGCCCGATCCGCCCGATCCGCCCGCCGACCCTAGACTGGCCGCATGGCCCGGCTCAACGACCAGGTCAGGGAGCTGCTCCAGGAGTACGCCGACCTGATCTCGATCACCGGCGGGGACGCCTTCCGCGCCCGCGCCTACGAGAAGGCCGCCCGGGCGGTCGGCGGCCACCCCGACGACATCGCCGGACTCGACGTCAAGGGCCTCCAACAGATCCCCGGCGTCGGCAAGTCCACCGCCGAGAAGATCGCCGGGTACCTCTCCACCGGCCGGATCGAGGCGCTGGAGTCGCTGCGGGCCGAGATCCCGACCGGGGTCCGCGCGATGATGTCCGTCCCCAACGTGGGCCCCAAGCGCGCCCTCGCGCTCTACCGGGACCTCGGCATCGCGTCCGTCGACGAGCTCGCCGAGGCGGTCCGCGCCGACCGGCTGAGCGAGGTGGCGGGCTTCGGCGAGCGGAGCGGCGAGAAGATCCTGCACGGCATCGAGCTGATGCGGCAGTCGGGCGGACGGGCGCTGCTGGACGTCGCCACCGCACAGGCCGAACAGATCGTCGCCGCGCTCGCGGCCGTCCCCGGCTGCACCCGTTGCGCGTACGCCGGCTCGCTGCGACGCATGCGCGAGACCGTCGGCGACATCGACGTGCTGGCCACCGCGGAGGACTCGGCACCGCTGATGGCCGCGCTCACCGGGCTCCCCCAGGTGGCCGACGTGATCGCCGGCGGTCCGACAAAGACCTCGATCCGCACCACCGACGGTCTCCAGGTCGACCTGCGCGTGGTGCCCGAGGAGGACTGGGGCGCGGCGCTGGTGTACTTCACCGGTTCCAAGGCCCACAACATCAGGCTGCGGACGATCGCCGTCCGGGCCGGCCGGAAGCTGTCCGAGTACGGACTGTTCGACGCCGAGAGCGGGGAGAAGATCGCCTCGGCGACCGAGGAGGAGGTCTACGGGGCGCTCGGCCTGCCGTGGATCGCGCCGCCGCTGCGCGAGGACCGGGGCGAGATCGAGGCCGCCCTGCGCGGCGAACTGCCGGACCTGGTTTCCGAGGCCGACCTCCGGGGCGACCTGCACACCCACACCGACCTCACCGACGGGCTGGCCGGCCTGGAGGAGATGATCGACGCGGCCGCGGCGCGCGGCTACTCCTACTTCGCCGTCACCGACCACGCGCCCGACCTGGTGATGCAGCGGATGACCGACGAGAAGATGCTCGCGCAGCGCGAGCGACTGCGCGCACTGGCGGGCCGGCACCGGCGGATGCGGCTCCTGCACGGCACCGAACTGAACATCGGCCCCGACGGCGGCGTGGACTGGCCGGCCGACTTCCTGGCCGGTTTCGACGTCTGTGTGGCCTCGGTGCACTCGCACTTCGGGGCGGACCGGGCGGCCCAGACCCGTCGCCTCGTCCGCGCCTGCGAGAACCCCCACGTCCACGTCATCGGCCACCTCACCACCCGGCGGATCGGCCGGCGCGGCCCGATCGACGTCGACCTGGACGCCGTGTTCGCGGCCGCGGCCCGGACCGGCACCGCCATCGAGATCAACAGCTCTCCCCAACGCCTCGACCTGCGCGACGAGGACGTCCTGCGCGCCCGGCGCCACGGGGTGAAGTTCTCGATCGACAGTGACGCGCACGCCACCCCGCACCTGGCCTACCCCCGGTACGGGATCGGCACCGCCCAGCGGGCCTGGCTGACCACCGAGGACGTGATCAACACCTGGCCCTGGCAGCGGCTGAAGCGGTTCCTGCGCAAGGACGCACTGCGGTGAGCGTCCGCCCGGAGGGGGCGTGACCGCCGGCCCCGGGCACTCTCCCCTCTCCCGCATCACCCCGAATATCCGATTTGGGAGAATCTATCCACCGAACCCCTGGTGCACCGGCCCGGCGAGGAGCATGATGGTGGTGAACCTGCGAGGTAGCTGAGGGAGTTCGACCGCAGGAGGCAGTGGCGACAGATCGAGACGGATCAGGGTCTGCCGCTGGTACCTCGGTCGACGATCGAACTGTACGGCCGGAGGACGCGACGTCCGGAGGCCACCCCCGCCTCGCAGGTTCCCCACGTCCGTGGTTCCCCGCGTCCGGCTACGCGCCCGTCCGCACCGCGTACCCCATCTCCCAGGCGTGCACCGCGATGCCGACCCGGTTCGACACGCCGAGCTTGCGCTGGATGCTCGCCACGTGCGTCTTCACCGTGCCCGGGGAGATGAAGAGTTCCGCGGCGATGTCGGCGTTGGTCCGGCCCGCGGCGACCTGCCCGGCGATCTCCACCTCGCGCCCGGTCAGCGGCGCCACCGGCGCCGACCGGCGGTCCGTCCGCCGGGTCTCCGTGACGTGCTGCAGCAGCCGGACGGTGACGGACGGGCTGATCAGACTCTCCCCGCTCGCCGCCGCCCGGACCGCCTCGGCCAGCAGCGCCGGACCGGAGCGCTTGAGCAGGAACCCCGAGGCGCCGTGCCGCAACGCCGGGTAGACGTACTCGTCGAGGTCGAAGGTGGTCAGCACCACCACCCGCACCGGTGTGACGGCGCCCGGGCCGGCGAGCCTGGCGGTCAGTTCCAGGCCGTCCATCCGCGGCATCCGGATGTCCACCAGCGCGACGTCCGGGCGCAGTTCCGCGGCGAGTTCCAGCGCGGCGAGACCGTCGGCCGCCTCGCCGACCACCGTGATGTCGGGCTGGGCCTCAAGGATCCGCCGCACACTGCGCCGGACGGCCTCCTGGTCGTCCGCGATCAGCGTGCGGATGGGCTCCGGGTTCGGACTCGTCACGGGGGCAGTCTCGCACGGCGGCGCCGGCCGCCCGCCCCGGAATCAGGAGGGCCGGCCCTTGAGGTCGGTCGCCCGGCCGTCGCGCAGCACGGCCACGTGCGGCGGCACTTCGACCCGGAACCTCGCGTCGCAGTCGGCGAGACCGGAGCAACTCGCCTCCAGGTGGAGGGTGTCGCCCTCCAGCCTCCAGTCGGTCGTGCTCGTGCCGACGACGTCGGCCTTGAACCAGCGCGTGACCTTGATGTCCTGACGGTCCGCCGTGACCAGGTCGGTGGGCACGTGATGCGCCACGACGACGTCCAGCGTGGTGCCGGCGTAGCCGAAGAGCGTCGACTCGGGCTCGGCCTCCTCGGCCCGGGCGCAGCCCGTGACGGCAGCCAGCAGGACGACTGCGGTCACGGCTCCCAGGACGGGCACCCGGCCCACCGACCGCCCGGGGCGCCCGAGCAGGAACGCCCACCTTCCGGGTCGTTCGGCGGCGCTCCCCGGCCGGGCGGCCACGGCGGCGGGCGCGGCGGCGGTGTTTCGCGGCGGGGCGGCGGGCGCGGCGGCGGGGCTGGGCACGACGGTCATGAAGGGCCTCCTGCGGCGGGAGCGGTCCGGCGGCACGACCGGCGACGGCGGCCCTGCGTGGTGGCAGGACCGCGTGCGGCGGTCGCACCGACCGGTTGACGCGGATCGGAGCAGCGCGTCGGCGCTGCCGGCTTCGATCACAGTGACGAGGATCGTCCTTCGACGGCCCGCTGCCATCTGCCGTTCGGCAGATCTTCGGCGGAGGACCTTCCGCCCGCGCCCGACCGATCGGCCTGCCGCGCGGGAAGCACGCAGCCGGTCCGCCAGCCCGTAGGCCGCCACGGTCCCGCCGCCAGCGTGCCGCCGTGTGCCGAGACGCGCTCGGCGAGTCCCACCAGCCCGGTGCCACCACTGCCCGGGCGGCGGCGCAGCAGGCCATTGACGCCGCGTCCGCCATCGCCGGAGTCGGTGACCGACACCTCCACCGTCCGGAGGCCGCCCGGGCCGGCCGCCACGCGCACCACCACCTCCGCGGCCCCGGGAGCGTGCCTGCGCACGTTGGTCAACGCCTCCAGGACGACGGTGTAGGCCGTGGCGTCCGCCTCCGCCGACAACAGCCCGACGGTCTCGGGCGCTGCCTCCAGACGGGCCCGGACGGCGCCCGTCGCGGCGAACCGACCGACCAGTTCCGGCAGTTCGGCCAGCCCCGGCACACGGGTGGTGCCGGCCGTACGACCGGCCGCGCCGCCGACGCCCACCTCGCCGTCCCGCTCCCCGACCCGCCCGCCGACACCGTTCCCGGCGCCCTCCCCGTCGTCCTGCGGATCCCTCAGCGCGCCGACCATCGCGTCCATCGAATCCAGCGCGCGCAGCCCGGCCTCCTCCAGCCGGCGCAGCAGCGCGGCCGTCTCCTCCGGTTCCAGCCCCGGCAGCTGGCCCGCCTGAGCCTCCAGCACGATGCCCGTGACCTCGTGCGCCACGAAGTCGTGGAGCCCGCGGGCCACTTCGAGACGCTGTGCGCGCCGGGCCCGGGTCACCGCGCGCTCCCGACGGGCGTCCAGCGCGCGCAGGTAGAGGCTCGCCCCGACCACGACGGCCAGCGGCACCAACGAGCACAGCACGGCGATCACGGAACCGGTCCGGCCGCCGTCCGGGACCCTCGCGGTGAACCGCAGCGGCACCACGGCCGCCGCCGTCACCACCGCCACCCCGACCGCGCCGGCCCACCGTCCGCGCGCCCGGCGGGCCACCCGTCCCGCCAGCACCAGCAGGGCCGCCCACTCGAACGGCAGCCAGAAGGCGGGCAGTCGGTACGGCCCCGCGTACCCGAGGTCCAACGACAGCGAGGCGACGGCCACCGCGCCCGCCGCCGCCACGAGCGTCACCCGCCGCGACGGCGACGGCCACGGCAGGACGGCGACCAGCGCCGCCAACGCGGCCGTGCCCGCGACCAGCAGTGCGGCGGCGTGCTCACCCGCGTGTGCCAGCGCGGCGGGCGCGAGCAACAGCAGCGCGACGGCGGTGCCCAGCGGTCGGCGGACCCGGGCGGCCCGGGTCGGGAGGGAGGAAGCGGCGGCGGGCCACGGCTCGGCCGGGATCCGGGCCTGCGCTCGATTCGCCGAAGGTTCAGCACACATACGGACGAGCCTACGATCCGGCCGGTCGTTCGCCCGCTCGGGCCAACTCTCCCGGGGGAGGCGGAGATCCTCCCTGAGGAGGGGGCGACCCCCACCGCAGCGGGAGGTGCGACGGCCGTGCACCGATCAGTCTGGTGCGTGACCGCAACACCTCGCCGGAGACACCCCGGCCCCGGACCCGGCCCACCCGGACCCCGCACGGCGCCGACCGCCTCCGACCACCGTCGAAAGGACCCGCCCCATGCGACGCCCCACCATCACGACCGTTCGCACCGCCTCCGCCACCGCCCTCTGCCTGCTGGCGGCACTGGTCACCGCGGCGCCCGTGACCGCAGCCCCCTCCGCCACCCCACCCGCCGTCACCGACGCCCGGGAGACGGACGAGACGGACAGGACCGGCGGGACCGGCGGGACCGGCGGGACCGGCGGGACCGGCGGGACCGGCGGGACCGGCGGGACCGGCCAGCCGACCGTCCGCGTGCGGGGCGGCGGCGGAGCCACCCTCACCAAGGACTTCTCCGGGATGGAGGGCGACCTCGTCCGCTTCGAAGTCGACGCCCGGACGGACCTCAACAACGCGCCCGGCCGCGCCCGGGGCCGCTTCCACGTCACCCACCACCGACCGGACGGCGCCCTGGTCGCCGACTTCGAGGGCACCCTCGACTGCCTCGCCGCCGGCGGGCGGACGGCGATCACCACCGGTGTGGTCACCGGCGGGTCGGCCCCCTGGTTCCCGGACCTGCCGCTCGTGGGTTCCAGGGTCTCGCTCACCGTCCAGGACGACGGGCGGAACGACCGCTTGGGGTGGCTCTGGGGCGCCTTCGGGATACCCGTGTCCGACTGCCAGGGCACGGTACCGTTCATCCGTACCGACACCGGCAACTTCACCGTCCGGGGCTGAGCCCCGCCGCACCCCGCCGCACGGAACCGGAGGACCCGTCCGATGTCCCAGCCCCGTACGCCCTCCGGCGTCCTCCCCCGCCCGGGCCGCGCCTTCCGCCCGGACCCGGTCAGCCCCGCCGCCCGGGTCCCCGGCGCAGCGGTGGCCGGCCGGTGAGCGACGCACCCGACTACGGCCGGCTCGCCCTCGTCGGCCCCTACTTCGCCCTCGACGTCGCAGCCACACCGGGCCAGGGGCCGCCCCCGGGCTTCCGTCCGCTGCGGGAGTTCTACGCCCCCGGCCCGGACGGACCGCTGGCCGACCGGGTACGAGAGGTGGCGCGGCGGCTCGGGACGGCCGAGCCCAGGGTCGCGGCGTCGATCCTGCACCTCGGCCTGGCAGCCCGGTTCTGCTCGGTGGGCCTCGGTGCGGCCGTCCTGCTCGGCGAGGTGCCCGAACTGGACCCGGACCGGGCGTGGGTGCGGGTCCCCGAACAGGGACCGGTCGACCTCTGGATGCCGTCCGGGCCCGCCCCCGCGGACCGGGGTTCCCTCGTCGACCGCTTCCACCGGACCGTCGTCGAGGGGCAGTTGGTGGTCCTGGAGGCGGCCGTCCGGGCCGTGGTGCCGCTCTCCGACGGGCTGCTCCGGGGCAACACCGCCTCGGCCCTGGCCGGCGCCCTGCGCATGCTCGACGCACACACCGCGGACCACGCCACCGCCCGCACCTCCCCGCCGCCGGGGGCCACCTCCCCGCCCCACGGCCCCGCCCGGGCCCGCGCACTCGTCGCCCAGGTGCTCGACCGACCGCCGCTGGCCGGCAGCGGAACGTTGATCGCGACCCGGGTCCCCGGGATCCCCGGGCACCCGGACGCGCTCGGCGGTACGGCGTTCCGTCGCACCAGCTGCTGCCTGTACTACCGCGTCGGCCCGCAGGCGGGCGTCTGCGGCGACTGCTGCTTCACCCGCCCGCCCCGCCGTCCCTGACCGGCGCACCCGACCGCCGTCCCTGACCGCGCCCGGGTCGGCGGGGCCGGCCGGGGCGGTACCGGTTCACCCCTCGGCACCGGAGTCGACCCGGCCCGGGCTATCGTCCCGGTGTGCTGTCCGTACTCGTTCTCCCGGCGGCGCTGCTCACGGCCGGAGCGGCGTACTGGCTCGCCCTGGCCTCCCTGCGGTTGGCGGCCGGGGTACCGGTCGCCCTGGCCGCCCTGGTCGGAGCGCCGGCGGTGCTGGGTTCGGCGGTGGCCGTCGGCTGGCTCGCCCGGCCCTCCTACCTCGCGCCGTTCGCCGCCCTCCTCTGGGCGGTCGGCGGGCTCGCCGGCGCCGGACACGGACTGCTGCGCCGCCCCTCCGGCCGACACACCTGACCCGCCCCGGGTCGGGGGCCCGAGGTCGGGGGCTCCGTGGCCGGGGCGCTGCCCGCCGGATCCACCACGGCACCCCGCCCGCGCCACGGGCCGCCACCGCACGCGCCCGTCCCGACTCCGCTCCCGGGGGGGCTCCCTCCCCTGCCGTCCGGAGTCGCGGCCGGCCGAGCGGTCAGACCGTGACCGCCTCCTCCGCCTCCTCCTCGGCCTCGCCACCGCCGCCGACCGGCTGCCCGACCGGGCGCCCGACCGACCGGCCGCCCCGGCCCGCGGCATCAGACCAGCTCGAACACCCCGTACGAGAAGCCGTCCGCCCGCAGCTCCCCGCTCACCACCCGCACCCCCTGCACGTCGAGCGGCCGGACCGCCCGGCCCTCCGGTACGGCCCCGCCCGGCTCCACCACCACCGGCTCCCGCCGCGGGTTGACCACCACCAGGTACCGCCCGGCGCGCGTGTAGACCAGCGGGTAGCCCGCGTGCCGGACCTCCACGGAGCCGGTTGCCCCCAGCCCCGGGTGCGCCCGGCGCAGCGCGATCAGCCGCCGGACGGTGTGCAGCAGCGAGGTCGGGTCGGCCCGCTGGGTGGCCACGTCGGGCCGGTGCGGGTCGGGGTCGACCGGCAGGTAGAGCCGCTCGGCGGGAGCCGTCGAGAAGCCCGCGTTCGGGCCGGGCGCCCACTGCATGGGGGTGCGCGAGCCGGCCCGGTTGTACTGCGGGCCGAGCACGCTCCCCTCGACGTCCGGCAGGCCGGGCAGGTACCGCATGCCGATCTCGTCCCCGTAGTAGACCGCCGGCAGCGTGGGCCAGGTGAGCAACAGCGCGAAGGCCGGGGCGAGTTGCTCCGCGGTACGCGGTCCGGTGGCGAGCCGGGAGAAGTCGTGGTTGGCCGTGGGGAGTGCGATGTAACCGGCGCCCTCGGTGAGTTCGGCGGCGGAGCGCCAGGCGTCCAGGAAGACCCGGGGCGTGCCGCGCCCCTCGGCCTCGAAGTAGCAGGGCCCCTGCTTCCAGTACTCCTCGACCGTTCCGGCGTTGTTGTTCCAGAGCGAGCGCAGTGGCAACCCCTGGTCGGCGCCGCCGAACTGGAGGAAGAAGTCCGCGTGGAAACCGGCTGCCACGGCGGCGGCCGGCTCTCCCCACTCGGCGAACAGGGCCGCCTGCGGGTGGGTGCGGTCGAGCCAGTCCCGCAGTTCGGTCCAGAGCTTGCCGGTCTCGGTGAAGCCGGGGTCGTCCTTGACCATCGAGGAGGCCATGTCGACCCGGAACCCGCTCAGGCCGAGTCCGAGCCAGTGGTCCATGATCTCGCGCAGCGCGGCACGGTTGGCACGCGGCCCCTCGGCGTCCACCGACTGCCGCCAGGGCTGGTCGGCACTCTCGCGCGCGTAGCCGAAGTTGAGTGCGGGCTGGCAGTCGAAGAAGTTGGGCCGGTACCAGCCGGGACGGCCGCCGGGCGAGGCGACGAAGCCGTCCACCGGGCCGTCGGACCAGATGTAGCGGTGGTCGAACGGGTCCTCGGCCGAGGCCAGGAACCAGGGGTGGCGGTCGGAGGTGTGGGCTGCGACCAGGTCCAGCAGGACCCGGATGCCCTTGCGCCGCGCGGCCTCGACCAGGGCGGCGAGGCCCTCCGTGGTGCCGTAGCGCGGCGCGGGCGTCAGGTAGTCGGCGACGTCGTACCCGGCGTCGCGGAACGGCGAGGCGAAGCACGGGTTGAGCCAGACCGTGTCGACACCCAGCCACGAGAGGTGGTCGAGGTGCTCGGTGACGCCCGTGAAGTCGCCGATTCCGTCGCCGTCCGAGTCGGCGAAGGTCTGCGGGTAGATCTGGTAGAGGACGGCGTCGGCCAGCCAGTCGGGGCCGGGGCGGGTCGAGGTCATGGGTGGATCCTCCTGCCGGGTGCCGGGGGCTCTCGATTCTCGTTGAATCCCGGCCGTCCCAACAGTCCGCAGCGACCACTCCCGGCGCCGAAGCGGGCCTCGGGGGCCTGTGGCGGGAGGAGCCCCCGGGTCGTCCCGCACTCCTCCCGCGCCGCTTCAGCGCCCTCCCGCTCCCCCTCCCCGCGCGCCCCGCCCCCTCCCGGACCGCTCCGCCTACCCTCCGCACCCTGGTGACCCGCAGGTCCGCAGCCTTGAAGCCTCAAAGCCTCAAAGCTGCGGAGCTGCGGAGCCTCAGAGCTGCGGAGCCTCGGGGCCCGCCCCGCCGTCCGCTACCGCGCCGCGCAGGCCGCCGTGAACGCCTTCGCCCGCCGGGTGATCTCCGCCCAGTCCCCGGCCGCGACCACGTCCGGCGGCACCACGTCCGTCCCGGCACAGACCGCGAGCGCGCCCTGGGCCAGGAACTCGCCCGCGTTGCCCCCGTTGACGCCTCCGGAGGCGACCAGCGGAACGTCCGGGTACGGGCCGCGGAGGTCCTTGAAGTAGCCGGGACCGAACGCCCGCGCGGGGAAGATCTTCACGGCGGCGGCGCCCAGGTCGACCGCCAGGGCCACCTCGGTCGGGGTGAGCGCGCCCAGGACGACCGGCACCCCGGCGGCGTGCGCGGCGTGCGCCACCTCGGGCCGCAGACCGGGGGTGACCAGGAAGGAGGCACCGGCGTCGAGCGCCCGCCCGGCCTGCTCCGGGGTCAGCACCGTACCGACCCCGACCCGCCAGCCGGCGCGCGCGGCCCGCTCGACATGGGACGTCACGTCCGGTGTGGTGAAGGTGAGTTCGGTCCAGGTGATGCCGCCCTCGGCGAGCGCGGCGCAGAGCGCGGCGGCGTCCGGTATCCGGGGGGCACGGACGACGGCGATGACCGGTTCGGCGGCCAGCGCCGCGCGCGTGGCGGCGAGCACGGCGGGGTCGGCGGCAACCGAACCGACCGGGGCGGCGGGGTCGACGACGGCGGCCGGGTCGACGGAATCGACGGTGACGGGCTGAGAGTTCATGCGGCTCGGGTTCCTCGTGCGGTTCGGCGCAGGGCCCGCCCCGGGCGCGCGCCCGTGGTGCGGCCCTGCCGGACGACGGCTGTGCCGTTGACGTAGACGTGCTCGATGCCGACGGCGGGCCGCCGCGGCTGGTCGAAGGTGGCCGCGTCCTGGACGCGTTCGGGGTCGAACAGGACGAGGTCCGCGTGGTGGCCCGGGGTGATCCGGCCCCGCCGGTCCAGGCGGAGCCGGGCGGCGGGCCGGCCGGTCATCCGGGCGATCGTCTCCTCCAGCGTGAGCACGCCCGCCTCCCTGCTGTAGCGGGCCAGGTAGCGGGGGAAGGTGCCCCAGGCACGCGGGTGCGGCCGGGCCCCGACCAGCAGCCCGTCACTCCCGACGGTGTGCGCACGGTGGCGCATGATCGCCCGGACGTTCTCCTCGTGGCCGACGTGCTGGAGGATCGTGGTGGCCAGCTCGTCGCGGCGCAGCAGGTCGAGGAAGACCTCCGTCCCGGAGCGGCCCTGCTCGGCGGCGAGCTCGGCCACGGACCGCCCGACGGCGTCGGCCAGCTCCTGGTTCCGGACGCCGGACAGCTGGATGGTGGCCCAGTCGGTGACCACCCCGTGACAGCCGTCGCTGCCCTTCTCCTCCACCTCGTACCGGATGCGCTCGCGCACCGCGGGATCGCCCAGCCGGTCGAGGGTGGCGCGCGGGCCGCCCTCGGTGGACCAACTGGGGAGCAGCGCGGCCAGTGTGGTGGAACCGGGCAGGTAGGGGTAGCTGTCCAGGGTGAGGTCCACCCCGTCGTCGAGCGCCCGGTCGACGAGGTCGAGCAGTTCGCCGGCCCGTCCCCGGTTGACGCCGAAGTTCATCGTGGCGTGGGTCAGGTGGAGCGGACAGCCGGAACGCCGGGCGATCTCCACCATCTCCGCGTAGCCCTCCAACGCTCCCTCGCCGTAGGAGCGTTGGTGCGGGGCGTGGAAGCCGCCGTACTCGGCGACCACGCGGCAGAGCTCGACGAGTTCGGCGGTGTCGGCGTACATCCCGGGCGTGTAGGTCAGCCCGCTGGACATCCCGACCGCGCCCTCGGCCAGCCCCTGGGCCAACAGCGCGCGCATCCGGTCGAGTTCGGCGGCGCTCGGGGCCCGGTTCTCCCATCCGACGACGAGCATCCGCAGCGATCCGTGCGGCACCAGGTAGCAGGCGTTGACGGCGGGACCGGTCCGGTCCAGCCGGTCCAGGTAGCCGCCGACCGTCCGCCAGTCCCAGTCGAAGTCCTCCGGGTCGCCGTTCCAGCCGGCGATCTGGCGGCGGAGGGCAGGCAGCGTACGGTCGTCGACCGGGGCGTAGGAGAGGCCGTCCTGGCCGAGGACCTCGCAGGTGACACCCTGGGTGACCTTGGCCGGATGCTCGGGTTCGAGCAGCAGGGCGAGGTCGGAGTGGGCGTGCATGTCGATGAACCCGGGAGCCAGCACCAGCCCGTCGGCGTCCACCACCCGCGCCCCGTCGACACCGCGGCCGATCTCGGCGATCACTCCGTCGGCGATCCGGACGTCGGCCCGGTACCGTTCGGCGCCGGTGCCGTCGACGACCGTGGCCCCCTTGAAGACCACCTCGCGGGCACCGGGCCCGTGGCCGCGGTCCACCCGGCCCGCCGGCTCGCCCCCGCCGCCCGGCCCCTGCTCCCGGCTCATCAGAAGAACGTCCTGACCAACCCGGTGACCTTCGGCTCGGCCGCCGAGGCGTCGTCGAGCACCGGGATCAGCGCCCACTTGTCGAAGGCGGTGCACGGGTGCGAGACGCCCAGCCTCAGCACGGCACCGATCGGCGCGAGGTCGCCCGCGTCCCGCAGGAAGGCGTGCTGGTCGTTGAGAGCGGTGATCCGCGCCGCGGTCCCGGTCAACTCCGCCCCGCCCCGCACGCGTTGCGGCTCCGGGAGCCCTTCGTCGAACGGCAGGTCGCGCTTGCCGGCGTCCAGCAGCGCCAGGTGCGGTTCCGGCCGGGAGACCACCCGGGCCCACCCGTGCAGCGCACTGCGCAGCGGCGCCCCACCGGCGTCCGTCCCACCCGCGGCGCCGGCGGCCCGGGCGAGCGGGGAGATCCCCCGGTAGAAGCCGTCGTCGTGGGCGATGTACGCACCGGAACGGAGCACCACGAAGGCTTCCGGAAGGGCCCCCAACTCCTCGGCCACCAGGTCGAAGTAGGCACTCCCCCCGGCCGTGACCACGGGCGCCGAGCCGTCGGCGTACGCGCTCGCCAGCCGTCCGTGCAGTTCGGCGAGGGTCCGCAGGTACGTCCGGACGGCGGCGAGCCCGTCCTCGCTCGCGTCATGGGCCAGCGCGCCCTCGTAGCCGCCGATCCCGGCAAGTCGCAGGGTGGGCGCACGCAGCACGGCGGCGGCGATCTCGACCGCCTCGTCGACGGTGCGGGCGCCGGTGCGCCCGCCCGGGCCGCCGAGTTCGACCATCACCTCGACCTGGCGCTCGGCGCCCGCGGCCCGCAGCGCCTCGTCCATCAGCCGGACGCTCGCGGCGGAGTCCACCCAGGAGGTGAAGGCGAAGGCCGGGTCGGCGGCCAGTTCGCCGGCCAGCCAGCCGAGGCCGGCCGGGTCGGGCAGGGTGTTGGCGAGCAGTACCCGCTGGACGCCGAAGGCCCGCGCCACCCTGATCTGCGGCAGGTTGGCGAGGGTGATGCCGTGGCTTCCCGCGGCCAGCTGGGCCTGCCACAGCGCGGGGGCCATGGTGGTCTTGCCGTGCGGGGCGAGCGCCACGCCCGCCTCGGCGCACCAGGCGGCCATGGTCCGCAGATTGTGGTCGAGCGCGCCGGCGTCGAGGGTGAGCAGCGGGGTGCCGAGGTCGGCGAGGGCGGGGCCGGTGGCCAGGTAGTCGCGGACGCTCAGGCCCCAGGCGGCCGGCGGCAGCGCCTTGAACCGCCAGTCGAGCGTCTCGTCGGCGAGCGCCGCCACCGCCCCGGTGTCGATGCCCGGCCCGGTGCCGCTGCTTGCGAAGGTCTGGTCCACCGTCTTCCTCCATTTGCCGTGTTGCAACATACGCAACGAGGGTTGCACATGCTGGCAGCACGGTTCTAGCATCGGCGCCGGACGAAGGTCAACGACGGTCGCCCCCGGCAGGCGGGCCACCCGGTCGGCCGCAGCACCCCCACCCGGTCGGCCGCAGCACCCCGAGGAGCCCAGCAGATGCCACGACAGGACGCCGCCGTGAGCCCGGGCACCCCACCGCTCGGCGGCCCGGCGGCGGCCGGACCCGACCCGGCCGGGCCCGCAGTGGCCGAGCCGGCCACCCCGGCCGGCTCCGCCGCGCCCGCCTCGGGGGGCGTCCGCGACCCCGCCACCCCGGCCGCCGTCTGCGTGGGCGAGTCGATGGCCGTCCTCCTGCCCGACCGGCCCGGCCCTCTGGAGTCGGTGGAGGCGTTCCGACTATCCGTCGGCGGGGCCGAGTCGAACGTGGCGGGCGCCCTGGCCGCGCTGGGCGTGCCGAGCGCCTGGATCAGCCGGGTCGGCGACGACGGCTTCGGCCGCCGCCTGCTCGGCGAGCTCACCGCACGCGGGGTGGACGTCTCGGCGGTCGCCGTCGATCCGCACCGCCCCACCGGCCTCTACCTCAAGGAGATCGGCGGCTCCACCGGCGACCGGTTCGACCTCGGTCCCGGCCGCAGCCGGCTCCACTACCACCGGCGCGGTTCCGCCGCCGCCGCGCTCTCCCCCGCCCTGCTCGCCGACCCGGCCGCAGCCCGGCTACTGGCCGGCGCCCGGCTGCTGCACCTCTCCGGCATCACCGCGGCGCTCTCCGACGACTGCCTGGCCCTGCTCCGCGCCCTGCTCGCCGACCGCCGTCCGGGCCGTCTGGTCAGCTTCGACCTCAACTGGCGCCCGGCGCTCTGGCGCGACCGTGACGTCTCGGTGCTCCCGCCGCTGCTGGACGCCGCCGACCTCCTGCTGATCGGCGCCGACGAGGCCGAGGCCGCGTTCGGCGTCGGCGACCCGCACGAGCTGCGCCGCCGGTTCCCCTCCCCCGCCACCCTGGTGGTCAAGGACGCCGCCCGGCTGGTCACCGCCCTGGAGCGGGACGGGAGCACCGTCAGCGAGCCGGCGCTCACCGTCGAGGTGGTCGAGGCGACCGGGGCCGGCGACGCCTTCGCCGCCGGATACCTGGCCGGCACGGTGCGCGGCCTCGACCAGCGGCGCCGTCTGCGACTCGGCCACCTGAGCGCGGCGTGCGCGCTGACCGCCGACGGCGACCAGGCCGAGCTGCCCCCGGAGCCGGTGGTCGCCGCCCTGCTCGCAGCCTCCCCGGAGGACTGGGCGTCCACCCGGGTGTCGGCGGATGGCATCGTGTCCCCTGTACTGCCCGCGGTCGCACGGACCGCCCCGGCCTCCAGCGTGTCGGCGCCCGCCACGGCGACACCCGCGGCGGCCACGCCCGCTCCGGCCGCGCCGGCGCCGGGGGGCGGTGCCGCCGACCCCCGACCGGCCGCCTCCCCGGCCCTTGGAGCACGATGAGCCAGACCGTGACCCGCGCCCTGCGCATCCTCGCCGAGCTCGGCGAGGGCGAGCGCTCGCTGGACCAGCTCGCCGAGGTGCTCGGCGTGCACAAGACCACCGTGCTCCGGCTGCTCCAGAGCCTCGAAGAGGAACGATTCGTCTACCGCGATCCGGCGTACCGCTACCACCTGGGCGCCGGGCTCTTCGCCCTCTCCGGCCTGGCGCTGGAGCAGCGCGGGGTCCGCCGGATCGCGGCGCCGCACCTGGCCGAGCTGAACGCCGCCACCGGCCAGACCGTGCACCTGGCCGCGTACGAGGGGGGCGAGGTGGTCTACATCGACAAGTACGACTCCCGCCACCCGGTGCGGATGTACTCGCGGATCGGCCTGCGCGCGGCCCTGCACAGCGCCGCGGTCTCCAAGGTGCTGCTGGCCGACCTGCCGGTGCCGGAGCGCCGCCGGGTGGTGGCCGGGATCGACTTCACCCCGCACACCGCCCGCACCCTGACCACGCCCGAGGCACTGCTGGCCGAACTGGAGAAGGTCGCCGTCCAGGGCTGGGCGCAGGACCACGCCGAGCACGAGGCGTTCATCAACTGCGTGGCCGCACCGATCCGGGACGCCAGCGGCCGGGTGGTCGCCGCCGCCTCGATCTCGGTGCCGGACGTCGTCCTCCCGTACGAGCAGGTGCTGGAGCTGCTGCCCCAGCTGCTCGCCACCACCCGCGCCGTCTCCGCCGACTGCGGCCAGACGCCGCCGACCACCTGAGCAATCACCGCAACGAAGGAAGCGCATGAGCGACAAGACCGAGATCCGGACCGACGGCGCCCCCGCCCCGGCGTGGATGTTCTCCCAGGGCGTCCGCAAGGGCCCGATCCTCCAGGTGTCCGGTCAGGGCCCGCAGGACCCGGCCACCGGCGAGTACCTGTTCCACGGCGACGTGAAGGCCCAGACCCGGCGGACGCTGGAGAACGTCAAGGCGATCGTCGAGGCGGGCGGCGCCACGATCGAGGACGTGGTGATGTTCCGCGTCTACCTCACCAAGCGTGCCGACTTCCCGCTGATGAACGAGGTCTATGCCGAGTTCATCGACGAGAACATCAGGCCGGGCGGGGTGAAGCCCTGCCGGACCACGATCTTCGCCGAGCTCCCGCAGGAGCCGATGCTGGTCGAGATCGACGCCCAGGCCGTCGTCGGCTGATCACGCGGCCACGCGGAAGGGCCCGGGCCGTGGGCGGGGCCCAACCCCGGGGCGGGGGGCAACAACC
>NZ_JBEXNT010000049.1:0-57161 GCF_040611255.1 Kitasatospora sp. NPDC002965
GGGATCGTGTCCGGTACGCGGCCCGGCCGCGGGGCGGCCCACCGCCGGCGGTCGCCGGGAGCGCGGGCCTCAGCCGGCGACGAGGTCGGCCGGGCGGTTGCGCGCTCCGAGTGCGCGCACGGGTCCCTCCTCGGGGCCGCCGGCGCCCGTACCCGGACCGACCAGCTTGGCGAGGTCGACCCGGCGACGGACCCCGAGCTTGCGGTAGACCCGGGTGAGGTGCTGCTCGACGGTGGAGACGGTGATGTAGAGCTTGCGGGCGATGTCCCGGTTGGAGAGCCCGCGGGCCGCCAGTTCGGCGACCCGCCGCTCGGCCTCGGAGAGCCCGCCGGCGGCCGGTTCGCCCACCGGATCCGCGGCCGGGCGCTCGGCGGGCACGACGGCCAGCGGCGGGTTGCGCCGGAGCCGGCGGTCGGTCTGCCGGGCGCGGCCGGGGTCCCCGTCGTTCCGGTGGGCCTCGCTCAGCTCGGAGAGGGTGGCGGAGAGGTCGGCCTCGGCGCCGGCCTCCTCCAGCAGGGCGACGGAGCGCTCCAGCAGCTCGGTCCGCTCGGACCGCTCCCCCGCCGCCGCGCGGATCCGCAGGGCCAGACCGCGGACCCGCGGGTGTCCGGCCGGGCCGAGCCGCGCGAGCTGCTGGTCGGCCAGGGCCGCCGCGGTGGGGCGGTGGCCGAGAGCGAGGTACGCCCGGGCCGCACCGAGCCGCCAGGGCGCGATCGCGGGCAGGTGGTCCAGGCCCCACCGGGCCATCGCGTCACCGCAGGCGCGGTAGTCGGCGAGCGCCTCCTCGGCCCGCCCGAGGGCCAGCCGGTGGCCGGCGAGCGCGAACCGGTGGTGCAGCCCCGCGGGGGTGCGGGCCATCCCCTCGGGGGTGGGCAGCTCCAGGAAGTGGGCGGCGTCCTGGTGCAGGCCCGCCGCCGTACGGGCGGCGGCCATGGTGGCCAGGGGAAGTCCGGCCGCCACCCCCCAGGCCTCCGGCCGGACGTGGGCGAAGGCCGCCCGGCCGGCCTCGTCGGCGGCCCGCAGGTCGCCCTGGCGCAACGCCGCCTCGGCCCGCAACGCGGCCAGCAGGGCGTGCCAGTTGGCGCCGCAGCGGGCCCCGGCCCGCTCGGCGAGCGGACCGCACCAGTGCGCGGCCCGGTCGGCCCGGTCGGCGTAGAGCAGGACGGTCAGCGCGGCGGTCAGCGACTCGGTCCGGACACCGCCGAGCCGCCCGGCGCGCAGGATCAGTTCGGCCTGGACGACCGCCGTCTCCGGTGCGACCGTGCCGGCCAGCAGGGCGGCGAGCAGGCGCATGCCGTCGCCCCGGTGGTCGGCCGTCGTCGGCCGGCCCGGCTGCGGGCGGGCCGGGTTGGGCAGCAGACCCGGGTACCAGTACGCGAGCCAGTGGCGCAGGGCCTCGGCGGGGGCGGCGTTGCCGGGCTCGGCCTCGAACCGGGCGAGGGCGGCGACCCCCTGCTCGGTGCGCCCGTGCCAGAAGTGGTGGCGGACGACCTTCAGCTCGTGCCGCCGCGCGGCGGCCGCGTCGGTCACCGTGCCGGGCAGGGTGGGCACGCACTCGACGGCCGCCGTCCCGAAGGAACCGAGCACGCCGACGACGGGGCCGTGGCCCGCCTCGGGCCCGAACCCTCCGGTGCTGTGGAGCCCGTCGGCCCGGCCCGCCACCCCACGGATCGGCCCGCCCGTCGGCCCACCGGACGGGTGGCCGTGCGGGTCAGCACGCAGGTCACCGCGCAGGTGACCGGAGAGGCTGCCGGACAGGTCGCCGGAGAGCCAGCCGGACAGGCCGCCCTCCGTCCCCCCGACGGGGCCGGCGTCGTCCGCGGTCCACGCCCCGCCGAAGCCGGCGGCGCTCCCGAGGGTGCTCGCGGGCACGCTTCCGACGGCGCTCAGCGTCGCACCGAAGCCCCCGGTGCTCCCGGTGCTCCCGGCACCACCGACTCCACCGACCGGGCCGGCACCGCCGGTCCCGGCCAGGCCCGGCGGCCAGCCGTAGGTGCCCGCGCCGGTGCCCGCGCCGCCCCCCGTGCCCGCACCCGGTCCGGGCACCTCGCCGGAGGCACCGCCGGCAGCCGACAGCGAACTGCGCAGGTGCCCCTCCGCCACCCGTGCGTGCCCGTGCACGGTCGCGTCGGCCGCTCCGGCCGCGCGCAGCAGCCGGCCGGCCCGCTGGTGCAGGGCCGCCAGCTCGACCGGCCGCATCGCGGCCAGCAGGTCCCCGGCGGCGGTCGGATGGCGGAACCCGCCGTCCCGGAAGAGACCGGCCGCGTGCAGCAGGTAGAGCGCCCTGGGCAGCGAGTCCGGGGCCAGCAGGAGGAGTTCGGCGAGCAGGTCCGGGGTCGCGGACGCGCCGAGCACGGCGACGCCCCGAGCGTAGTGCAGCGCCAGCGGGTCGATCCGGTGCAGGCAGTGCATCAGCCCGCGCCGGTAGCCCTCGCCGACGACCAGCTCGTCCGGGACGCCGGCGGCCTCCTGGTCGCCGATCAGGCTGTGGACGAGCAGCGGGTTGCCGCCCGTCAGGGCGTGTGCCTCGACGGCCATTCGGGCGGACGCCGCGCCGAGCCGGGCCCGGAGGAGTTCGGCGACCAGGTCGGCGGAGAGCAGGTCGAGGCGGATGTGCTGGTGGTGCGGCTGGCGGGCGAGTTCGACCTCGAAGAAGGGGTTGGACGGGGTCATGGTCTCGCGCGAGCTGAGCACCGTGAGCACACCCGCGCTGCGGGTACGGCGGACCAGGTAGAGCAGGAACTCCAGCGACTGCGGGTCGGCGTCCTGCCGGTCGTCGACGGCGATCAGGACGGGGGCGCGCTCGGCCAGCCGGCGGACCAACCGGAACAGGCCCTCCAGGGTGCGCTGGGTGAGCTGCCCCTGCGGGCCGTCCGGCAGGACCGGGCGGGCCCCCTCGGCGGCGCCCTGGGCGAGCAGCGACTCCGCCGCGGCGGCCTCCTCCGGTTCGAGGTCGGCGCCCTGGAGCAGTTGCCGGGCCAGCCCCAGCGGGAACTCCCGCTCCAGCGGCGAGCCGGTGCCGACGAGGACGTGCGCGCCGCGCTCGGCCGCGGTGTCGGTGAAGGCGTAGAGCAGGTCGCTGCGGCCGCTGCCGACCGACCCGTGCAGGACGATCACGCTTCCGGCGCCGGCCGCGCAGCGGTCGAACGCGTCGCGCAGTCTCCGGTACTCGGGCTCCCGGCCGACCGGGAGGGATCTCGACGGGTCTCGGGGCGCGGGGAAGGTGGGCATCCGTTCTCCTGGAGCAATGCGCACGGGAGGTCGGGCCGCTGGGCGCTCCTCCTCGCACGGGGTCGTGGGCGAGGGAATCGGACGGACCGACCGAGGCGGGCAGCACTGCCCGGCCGGCCGACCGGCGTCAGCGACAGAGGGAGCTGGCGCGCCGGAGCAGGTCGACGTCGAGCCTGGCCACCAGCCTGAGGCCCGCGGCGTTGCGTCCGCCCGCCCGCTGTTCCACGACCTTCTCCGTCCCCCGAGCCCAACCGGGCCATGACTGCGCTTGTGACGACGCGTCATCGGAACGCCACGTCACCCGGCTTATCCCCGGGGCACCCCACCGCAGTGTGGGGGTTGCCAGTCAGCCGGCCGGGGCCCGTGGCTGACATTCTTCGCCGGTCCGAGTCTAGGAAGGCGCCGCCGATCCCGTCAATTGCGGGAACCGCCCTCGGCGTCCACGAATCCGCCGGTCCGGACGTCGGCCGCACCGCCGCGAAACGGGGCGCAATCCGGCCGCAACACCGCTGCCACAGTGGGTCGGTGGGCGGACGGCGAGGTCCGGACCGGCGAGTTCCGCTCTGACGCGCCGTCGGTTGCCCGGGGGCCGGTCCGGGGCCCGGCCGACCGTGCGCGAAGGGCACCGGCGGCCTCACCCGGCGGGCCCGGGGGCCCGGGTGAGGCCCCTCTCGACGGCCGGCGAGGCGGCCCGGTCCCCGCTCGGGTACGACCGGACACACGATCGGCGCGATCACCCGGCCCCGCAAGGATCCCGCCACGGCCCCGCCGGTCCCGCTCCGGCGCGCGCCCTCGCCCGCCGTCCCACCCGCCGTCCCGCCCGCACCGTCCCGTGCCGTCGGGCGCCCTCGACCCCTACCCCGCCAGCCCGTGCGCCGTCAGCCGCTCGCGCAGCCCGGCCAGTTCGTGCCGCACCAGCGCCGGCAGCCCCGCCCCGCCGGCGTCCGCCGCGAACACCGGGCCCAGCAGCTCCGCCGCCGCCCGGGGGTCGCGCGCCACCAGCAGGCAGTCCGCGACCCGGACGGTGAACAGCAACCGGGCGGAGGGCAGTTGGTCGGGCGCGAGGAGGGCGAGCGCCGTCTCGGCGGCGTCCACGGCCCGGCGCGCCAGCCGGAGGTCCCCGGCGGCGGCGGCCGCGTCGCGCAGCGCCGCGGCGGCGCCCGCCTCCACCCGCAGCCGCATCGAGGCGATGGAGAGCCAGGCCGCGTCGGTCTCGTCGTGGGCCCCGATGTGGTCGAGGTGGAGCCGCGCGCGGGCGAGGTGCCGGACGGTGGCGCGGACGTCGCCCGCCAGCGCGTAGGCGCGGGCCTGGCCGATCTGGCTCATCGCCCCCGCCCAGTGCCGGCCCGGCGCCGCCCGGGCCATCTCGCGGGCGTACCCGAGCGCGGCGGCGGGGTCGCCGTCGAGGCGGGCGAGGGCACTCATGTCGCTGAGCGCGGCGACCTGGGTGGCGGGGTCCCCCGCGAGTTCGGACCAGCTGAGGGCGCGGTCGAAGCAGGCCATCGCGGTGGCGTTGCGGCCGTCCTGCATGCGCAGGGCGCCGGCCGCGTGGGCGTACTCGGCGGCGAGCCGGGCGAGCGGGCGCCGGGTCAGGCCCGCCGGGTGGGCGGCGAGGCGCCGGAGGATGACCCGGAGGGTCTCCTCGACGGCGGCGGTGCCGGGGCCGGTGGGGGCCTCGCCGGCGCGGAGGTGGGCGGCGAGCAGGCCGGTGAGGGCGTGGGCGGTGTCGGGGTCGAGGGGCGGGGCGGTCTCGGGGTCGGCGGCGCGGAAGGCGGCGTGCAGGGCGGCGAGGTCGGTGGCTTCGGGGACGGCGCAGCCGTCGGCGTCGTGCAGCGGACAGAGCAGTCCGTAGTCGGGGAGGCGCTCGGGCGGCCGGGCGGTGAGCGAGGGCGGGAGGGCGGGGCCGACGAGGGAGACGGGCGGGCCGGGGAGCGGGGGGCGGGCCCAGTCGGCCGGCAGCCCACCGCCGTCCTCCGGTTCGCCGTCCTCGGCCCGTCGGCAGGCGGTGCGCAGTTCGCCGCCGGCGGCGAGGAGGTCGTCGAGGCGGTCGGCGAGGCGCGGGCTGGTGCGGCGGGTGCCGTGTTCGAGCTTGCTGACGGCGGTGTGGTCGTAGCCGATCTCGGCGCCCAGCTGGGCCTGGGTGAGGCCCGCGCGGCGGCGCCACTGCCGCAGGCGGAGGCCGAAGGCACGCCAGAGTTCGTCCTCGGCGAGGGTCGCCGCGCCGCGGTTCCGGTGCAACGGGGCTGCCCTCCCGAGTGCGCTCCCGGGCCTTCCGGTGGGGAGGTCCGCTCAGGAGGACGGTACTGGACGGAGGACCCCTCCGTACATGACGTGGTCTCAACCACTTTTCCCCTCTGGTCTCAACCTCTCCACCAGCTGGTCTCAACCTCTGCACGTGCCCTGGCCTCCCACGCTGCCCTTCCGGACCCCAACACCGTTACCGGGTGGGCGGCTTGACAGAACTTGCCAACAGCTCGAAGTGCTCGCCGAACCCGTTGACCGTGGCATGACGGCGTGTGAGGGTTCCGGCACCCGAGCGCGGACGCCCGCAACGGCCGTCCCCCATGCGGCCCGCGGTGAGTGCCTTTCCGGCACACCCGTCCGCGGTCGAGCACCCCCACGTTCGAGGAGCCTCGTAATGAAACGCAGATTACTGACGGCGGGCACCACCCTGGCCGTCCTGGCAGGCATGCTCACCGCCACCGCGGTCGGGCAGGCCGCTGCCGACCCGGGCCCGTCGGCCATCGCGCCGCCGAGCGCGCTGACCGCAGCCGTGAACGCCGCCGACCAGGCGGCCGCGGCAGGTCTGGACGCCCTGGCCAAGGGCCCGGGCGAGACGTACGAGCGTCAGTCCGTCACCCCCTGGCTCGCCGGCCTCTACTCCGTCGCCTACGAGCGCAGCTACAAGGGCCTGCCGGTGGTCGGCGGCGACGCCGTCGTCATAGCCGACGGCGAGGGCAAGGTGCGCGGGTCGCAGTCCGCCTCCTCCGGCCCGATCGGCGTGCCGACCACCCCCCTGATCAGCGCCGACAAGGCGGAGAAGACCTCCCGCACCAAGCTGGTCACCGTCAACGGCGTGGAGACGCGCCGCCTGGTGGTCCGCGTCCAGGACGGCGCCGGGCGACTCGCCTGGGAGACCGTGCTCACCGGCCGCACCGAGTCGGCGCCGAGCCGTCTGCACGTCTTCGTCGACGCCCGCAGCGGCGAGGTCATCGACAGCTACGACGACGTCCGGGCCGGCACGATCAACAGCAAGTGGAACGGCCCGCCGCCGGTCACCATCACGACCACCGGCTCCGGCAGCTCGTACTCGCTGCGCGACCCGAGCCGGCCGGGCCTGAGCTGTGCCGACAACGCCACCGGCCAGGTGTTCTCCAAGTCCTCCGACTCCTGGGGCAACGGCAGCCCCACCAGCAAGGAGACCGGCTGCGGCGACGTGATGTTCGCGGCGCAGAAGGAATGGGACATGCTCCGGGACTGGCTGGGGCGCAACGGCCACAACGGGAACGGCGGCAGCTGGCCGGTCAAGGTCGGCCTGAACGACGTCAACGCCTACTGGGACGGCTCCTCGGTCTCGATCGGCCACAACAACGCCAACGAGTGGATCTCCTCGATCGACGTCGTCGGCCACGAGTTCGGCCACGGCATCGACCAGTTCACCCCGGGCGGCGCCAACAACGAGAACGGCCTGGGCGAGGGCACCGGCGACATCTTCGGCGCGCTGACCGAGGCGTACGTCAACCAGCCCGCCCCGTACGACAACCCGGACTACACCGTCGGCGAGATGATCAACCTGGTCGGTCGCGGTCCGATCCGCAACATGGCCAACCCCTCGCTGGTCAACGGCGACCCGAACTGCTACTCCTCCTCGATCCCGAGCACCGAGGTCCACGCGGCCGCCGGCCCGCTGAACCACTGGTTCTACCTGCTCGCCGAGGGCTCCAACCCGGGTGGCGGCAAGCCCACCAGCCCGACCTGCAACAGCTCCACGATCACCGGCATCGGCATCAAGGACGCGGGCCGGATCTTCTACGGCGGCATGCTGCTCAAGACCAGCGGCATGACCTACAAGAAGTACCGGACCACCACCCTGACCGCCGCCAAGAACCTCGACTCCACCTGCAACCTGTTCAACCGCACCAAGGCGGCCTGGGACGCGGTCAGCCTCCCGGCGCAGCCCGCCGACCCGACCTGCAACGTGACCGGCCCCGAGTTCTCCCTCGCGGTGAGCCCGACCGCCGGCTCCGTCCAGCCCGGCGCGTCCACCTCGGCGACGGTCAACACCGCGGTGGTCTCGGGCAGCGCCCAGACCGTCGCCCTGACCGCCTCCGGCGCGCCGAGCGGCGCCACCGCGACGGTCAGCCCGTCCTCGGTGCAGAGCGGCTCGTCCGCCACGCTGAACATCACGACCTCCAACACCACGGTCCCCGGCACCTACGTGATCACGGTCACGGGTACCGCGGCGACCACCCACACCGCGCAGTACACGCTGACGGTCGGGAACGGCAACCCCAACCCCAACGCGCCTGACATCAGCGTCGCCAACGTCCAGGCGCACCTGAGCCAGTTCAACACCATCGCCTCGCAGAACGGCGGCAACCGCCGCACCGGCACCGCCGGGTACAGCCAGTCGCTGGCCTACGTGAAGGCCAAGCTCCAGGCGGCCGGCTACACCGTCAGCGAGCAGACCTGCTCCACCTGCACCTACACCGCCAACAACCTGATCGCCGACTGGCCGGGCGGCCCGGCCGACCAGGTCACCATGTTCGGCGCGCACCTGGACGGCGTCGCCGCCGGCCCGGGCATCAACGACAACGGCTCCGGCTCCGCCGTGCTGCTGGAGACCGCGCTGGTCCTGGCGCAGCAGAACCCGACCATGAACCGGCACGTCCGGTTCGCCTGGTGGACGGGTGAGGAGCAGGGCCTCCAGGGCTCGAAGCACTACGTCAACCAGCTGAGCTCCACCCAGCGCAGCGCGATCAAGGGCTACTACAACTTCGACATGGTCGGCTCGCCCAACGCCGGCTACTTCATCAACAACGTCAACTCCGCCACCTCGGCACCGATGAAGGCGTACTGGGACTCGCTGAACCTCCAGCCGGAGGAGAACGTCGAGGGCCAGGGCCGGTCGGACGACGCCTCGTTCCAGTCGGCGGGCATCCCGACCTCCGGCTACGCGGCCGGCGCCAGCGCCACCAAGACCTCGGCCCAGGCGGCCAAGTGGGGCGGCACCGCGAACCGCGCGTACGACTCCTGCTACCACTCGGCGTGCGACACCACCAGCAACATCAACGCCACCGTGCTGGACCGCAGCGCCGACGGCGTCGCGTACACCCTGTGGAAGACCTCGGTCGGCACCGGCCCCATCCCGACCAACGACTTCTCCATCGGGGTGAACCCGGGCTCCGGCACGGTCAAGCCGGGTGAGTCGACCAACGCGTCGGTCTCCACCCAGACCACCTCCGGCTCGGCCCAGACGGTGAACCTCACCGTCGCCGGCGCCCCGACCGGTGTGACGACCTCGGTCAGCCCCTCCTCGGTGCAGTCCGGCGGCTCGGCCACGCTGAACATCTCGGTCGGCTCCTCCGTCCCGGCCGGGACCTACAACCTGACCGTGACGGGTACCGGCTCGGTCAGCCACTCCACCTCCTACTCGCTGGTGGTCGGCACCGACCCGGGGCCGGGCAACGGCACCTGGGCGGCCGGTACCACCTACCAGGCGGGTGACACCGTGACCTTCAACGGTCTCAGCTACCGGTGCCTCCAGGGCCACACGGCCCAGGTGGGCTGGGAGCCTCCGATCGTCCCGGCCCTCTGGCAGCGGATCTGAGCGGACCGGATCCGTTTCCGGGACGGGACATAGGCGGTGCCGCGGTTCGTCGAGGGGGACGAACCGCGGCACCGCCGCTTTGTGCGCCCCGGCTCCGCGCCGGCCCTCCCGGCGCCCCGTCACCGCTCCGGGGACCTCCCCGCCGGGGTGACGCCCGGTGACCGGAGCGTCACCGCACACCGGCGGGCTGACGTAGAGTCGGCGCGGACCCCACGCCGGTCCCCGACCGAGGAGGCACCCGTGACCATCACCGCGCACCCCGGCCCCGACCGCCCCGCAGGCTCCGACGACGCACCCACCGGGGGCAGCGGGAGCACCGGGGGTACCGCTCCCGCGCCCGTTCCCGAGCTCCCCGCCGAGGCGGTCGAGGAGTGGCGCACCGAGGAGGCGGAGCTGGTCGACCTGCTGTCCCGCGCCCACCGGCACCTCGGCGGCGTCGCCGCGTTCCGGATCGGCCCCCGGCCCACCGTGCTGGTCACCGACCCGGAGGCCGTCCAGCACGTGCTCGGCCGCCACCCCGAGCGCTACGTCAAGCGCTCCCACCGCGCCCGGGTCCTCACCGGCGAGGGCGTCCTCTCCGCCACCGGTGACGCCTGGCGGAACCAACGCCGAGCGCTCCAGGCCCAGTTCACCGGGACCGGGATGCGCCGCCACGAGCAGCGGATCGCCGCCGCCGCCCACCGGGCCGCCGACCGCTGGGCGGCGTACGCCCGCACCGGCGAGACCCTCGACGTCGGCGACGAGATGCGGCACTTCGCCCTCGACACCATCTGGCGGGCCCTCACCGGCCACCCGCTCGATCCGGCCACCGCCCACGAACTCGACCGCATCGCCGCCGTGGTGGCCGCCCTCCCCCAGCTGCCCTCCGACGGCGACCGGGCCCACGAGGCCGTCGCCGCCGACCTCGCCCGGATCGACGCGGTCGCGCACGCCGCCATCGACACGGCCCGCCACCGGGAGGACGGCCCCGACGGGCCCGGCGTGCTGCGCGTCCTGCTCGACGCCGCCGAGCACGACCCCGCGTACACCGACCGGCTGATCCGCGACGAGCTCGTCACGCTGCTGGTCGCCGGCCACGAGACCACCGCCACCACGCTCACCTGGCTCTACCTGCTCCTCGACCGGAACCCCGAGGCGCGCACATGGGCCCTCGCCGCCGGTCCCGAGGGCTCCCCCGAACGGCGCGAGGCCGTCCAGGCACTGGTCTCCGAGACGCTCCGGCTCTACCCGTCGGCCTGGATCCTCCCCCGGCACGCCCTCACCGACGACACCCTGGCCGGCCACCGCGTCGAGGCCGGCACCGACCTGCTGGTCTGCCCGTACCTCACGCACCGCGACCCGGTGCTCTGGCCCGACCCCGGCCACTTCGACCCGACCCGGTTCACCGCCGGCGGCGCCCGCCCCGCACACCTGGCCGCCTACTTCCCGTTCGGCCTCGGCGCCCGCGCCTGCCTGGGCACCCAGTTCGCCCTGCGCGAGTCCACCGCGGTGCTCGAACTCCTGCTCCCCGCGCACCGGGTGGAGTTTCTGAGCACCCCCGCCGGGGCCACCTACAGCATCACCGTCCGCCCCGACGGCCCGACCCCGGCAGTCCTCACGGGGCCGTGACCGCCCTCGGGCGGGCCGCCGCCGGCCGCGCCGCCCTCAGACCTTGACGACCTTGAAGTCGGTGTACGCGCGGTCGCGGTAGATCTCGGTGGCCGCTCCCAGCCAGGCCTTTCCGTCGGTCCGGTGGGCGACGGTCCGCCGGGACGAGTCCTCCAGCTTGAAGCCCGCCTCACCCGGGACGACCTTCCACTCCGTCGCACACCCGGAGGACCGGGTCAGCCTGATGCCCTTGTCGACCGAGCACCAGGTGTCGTAGCCGCCCCAGTTGGAGCTGGTCGACCGGATCGTGTAGCCGGCCCCCTTCGTCTCGAAGACGACGGCGGTGCCGTTGCCGTTCTCGTCGTTCGTCAGCAGCACCCAGTCGTTGTTCGTGTCCACCTCGAAGGTCACCCCCCGGTTCCCGTGGTTCGAGGCGATCAGGTAGTAGGACTGGCCCGTCTCGATGGCCTCGTCCTGCGGGACCGAGTGGCCGGCGGGGGCCGTGAGGCCCACCAGCGCGACCGCGGCGATCGCGGCGGCGCAGGCCTGACGGGCGGAACGGTGACGGGAAGCGGCCGGGACCGGGTTCTGCATGACGGGACTCCAAAGGTCGTACACGCTGCGATGCGGTGTCGGAGAGAACGATCGCAGGGCCCGGCGCCCCCGGGCGACCGCCCGGAGGCCGGTTCACCCGATGGGGGGAACCCGACGTCCGCGGGCCACCGCCCGGCCGCACGGCGGCGGCCCGCCCTCGCGACGGGCGAGGGCGGGCCGTGGGCCGTGGGCCGTGGGCAGTCCTAGGCGAGCGGGCCGTAGTAGCCGCCGAGGAGTTGGAAGTAGGCCGGGTCCAGGGCATTCAGGAACGGCGGTGCCGACCTGATGTCGGTCTTCGTCCGGCCGATGTGGACGATCCGTTCGGCCGGGTCGATCTTCGTCACGGTGCCGGCGGGCAGCAGCACCTGGTGGCCGAAGAGCCACCCGGTGTCGACCACCAGGTAGGCGGCGTCGACCTCGACGGTGTGCCGGTCCACCTTGCCCACGTAGCCGTCGAGGGCGTGGACCGCGAAGCCGGTGAGGTCGAGGGCGGCCTCGTGCCCGGATCCGCCGAGGTAGCGCCACAGACCGTTGCTGTCGCTCATCTGAACTCCTTCTCCTTCCAGCGGTGTTCGGGTCCCTGCGCGGCCGGTCGCGCAGGGGTCAGCGGCGCCGGCCGACCTGGGCCGCGGTGGTGAAGGAGATGAGCGCCGCGGCGACGCCGACCTGGAGCAGGTGGCGGATCCAGTCGACGCCACCGGTGTGCCGCACGCCCAGCGCGCCGGCGAGGGCGTTGCCGACGAGGGCGCCGACCAGTCCCAGCAGGATCGTGAGCCAGAGCGGCACGGGCTGCCGGCCCGGCAGGACGAGCTTGGCGAGCAGGCCGACGACCAGCCCGACGACGAGTGCCCAGATCAGGGTCATGAGTAGGCCTCCTGTTCGGCTCCGTACGCCCCGGCCGTCCGGCGGGGGCGTCCACCGTCTGCCCCCGTCCGGCGGTTCCACTCCTCCCGGATCGGCGCGCGGCGCGGACGCGCCGGTGACCCGGCCGGTGGTGCGGCCGGGCCACGACGTCAGGGGGTCGTCGGGTCAGGGAAAGGACACCACCGTCGACGGGACGGTGGAGGTGCCCGAGGTGGCGCCGCCGGTGCCGTTGATCACGTGCTCGAACTGGCCGTTGCCGCCGAGCGAGACCACCGACAGCCCGTGGAACCGCACGCCCGGCCGGACCGGTGCCTCGAATCCGTGGTCCATCCGGATCGTCGGGTCCACGTTGAAGTAGCAGTAGCTGCCGAGGCCCCACCCCTCGTGGACGGCGACGTCGTCGCCCACCTTGTACGCGGCGAAGCCCTTGGTGGCGCCGTTCTGCACGGCCGCCTGGTTCGGGGCGTCGTAGGCGATCTCGTTCTGGTAGAAGATCGTCCGGCCGCGCTCGCCGGTCCACTCGACGTCGTACTTCTTGAAGTGCTCGACGAAGAGGCCGGTGGCGAGCACGTCGTCGCCGCGGACCAGCAGGCCGTAGTCGGAGGGGTTGACGGTCCAGCCCACGCCCGCGCCGTGGTCGGCGCGCCAGATCCAGGTGTGGTCGATGACGACGTCGTCGCTGTTGACGACGATCCCGGTGGTCGCCGATCCGGGACCCGCCCCGCCGACCCGGACGAAGACGTCCTGGAGGGTGGTCGGGTCCGCCGCGTGGTCGGCGGCGGCGTCGTCCGGGCCGATCTGCACCAGCGTCGCCGAGTTGACGGGTCCGGCGTCGACCAGCAGGCCGGCCAGCCGGACGCCGTCCACGTCGGCGACCCGGATCGCGGTCACCCCGTGGTCGGGCACCACGGTGGCCAGGCCGAGGCCGAGCACCACCGTGCCGGGCCTGGTCACCTCGATCGGCCGGTCGACGTGGTAGACGCCGGGGGTGAAGAGCAGGTCCAGGCCCTGCGCGAGCGCGGTGTTGATGGTGGCGGCGGTGGCCCCGGGCTTGACCAGGTAGAACTGCGTGAGCGGTCGCGAGGTGCCCTGCGGGACGCCGTCCCAGGAGACGCCGCGGGCGTCGGTGCGCCTGGCCGGGACGAAGACCCGGTACTCGTTGCCGTCGAGGTAGAGGAAGGGCTTCTCGCGCGAGACCGGGGTGGTGTCGAGCGTGGTGTAGGGCGGGTTGGGGAAGCCCTGCGCGGGCGCGCCCTGGACGCCGGAGAACACCTGGTTCCACACCCCGTTGGAGAAGCCGCCGATCGCGCTGTCCCGGGTGTACCACTGCTGTTGCGAGTAGTTGCCGATACCGCCGTCGATCCGGCTGTCGGCGATGTAGCCGCCGCTGGCCCATCCGTAGCCGTTCGGGGCGAGGTTGAGACCGCCGCGGACGTGCATCCGGCGGAACGGCGCGGCCTGGGCGACGGCCCAGCGGTCGGTGCCGTTGACCGGGTTGAGCGCCAGGTTCTCGGCGGAGCGCCAGAAGTTCTGGGTCGCGTTGCCGTTGAACCAGCCGGCGTCCACGGTGACGTCGCCGTTGATCGTGGTGTCGTCGGGCTTCAGGCCGAGGCCGGACACCGAGGTGTAGAAGCCCAGTTGGACGTTGAGGTCGCGGTAGCTGCCCGGCTTGAAGAGCAGCGCGTACCGCTCGGGCCCGAACTGGTTGGCCTCCTGCCGACGGAAGATCTCGTCGGCCTTGGCCTGGATGCCCGGTGTGGCGGGGTCGAAGACCAGCACGTTGGGTCCGAGGTCGCCGCCGCCCTGCACCGGCGGCACGCCCGGCCCGTCGGTGGCCGCGATCCGGAACTCCCAGAGCGAGTAGCCGTAACCGGTGCCCCGGGCGAGCCCGTTGACCCGGACGAAGCGCCCGCTCCCGGAGACCGTGAGGGTCTCGGTGCCGCCGGTGCCGTGCTCGGTGGAGTGCAGCGTCCGCCAGGTGGTGCCGTCGTCCGAGGTCTCGATCCGGTAGGAGCGCCCGTACGCCGCCTCCCAGGCGAGTTCGACGCGGCACAGCTGCCGGACGGAGCCGAGGTCGACCTGGAGCCACTGCGGGTCCGCGAACGCCGAGGACCAGCGGGTGCCGGGGTCGCCGTCCACCGCGTTGGCCGCGGACAGGCCGCCGTTCTCGACGGAGGAGGCGGTGGCGGGCCGCCCCTTCGCCGCGTCGGCGGCGCCGCAGTCGGCGGCCCGGCCGGTTGCCCGGTCGGCTGCGGCCTGCGCGGACGCCGGCCGGGCGGACCCGGCGTGGGCCGGCTCGGCGAGCGCGGCCGGCCCGGGCAGAGCGAGGGCGCCGGCCGCGAGCAGGGCCAGGCCGATCCGGGCGGCCGGGGCGGGACGTGGACGTGGACGTGCTGAGGTGAGCCTCATGGGCTGCTCCTCCGGGTGGGGGTCGGTGGGTGAGGGGGCGCACGCCCGTGCCCGGCCCGGCACAGTGGGGCACCGGGCGGTGGGGGGACGGTGGGGCGGCTCGGCGGATCCGCGTGCCGGCCGGCTCGGGTGGGGCGGCCGGGCAGCGCGGACCGCCGCAACGGGCGGTCACCGGGGTACGTACCGGCCACGTGTCGGGCCACACGTCGGGGTGCGGACCGCCGCACGTGCGGCGGTCCGTGGCGGGGCACGCGTCGTGGCACGTACCGGGGTGTCACCGACCCGTTGTCCGGGCCCGGGGAGCACCTCCTGACCGGGAGTCTCAGGGCTTCCGATCCGGAGTGTCAACCCTTCGCGCCGACTTTACTCACGCCGTGAACTAGCTTGTACCGCAACGAATTCCACTGAACTCCGAGGTCAGGCCCGCACCTCCGACGGCGTCCGGGCCGGGCTCCCGGCCCGGCCCGGGAACTCGCCCCCGGACTCCAGGAAGTCGGAGAGCGGCAGGGTCGCCGCGCCGACCGTGACCGCCTCCGGGCCGAGCGTCCCGAGCACGATCGAGGTCTGTTCGCGGGGGAAGCGCAGCGCGTACTCGGTGGCCGCCGCGCGGATCGCGGGCAACAGCCGGGGGCCGAGCAGCAGGCCCGCCCAGCCTCCGATCACGATCCGCTCGGGGTTGAACAGGTTCACCAGGTCCGCGATGGCCGCGCCCAGGTACTCCGCCGCCTCGGCGAGCAGCGCACCGGCCGCCGGCTCGTCCGCCTCGGCCGCCGCCAGCAGGGCCGCGAGCCCGGCCTTCTCCCCGGCGCCGGGCGGCGCCGCGCCCCACCGCTCGACCAGCGCCTCGGCCCCGACGTACGCCTCCAGGCAGCCGCGTGCGCCGCAACGGCACCGGCGTCCGCCGACGTGGACCTTGGTGTGGCCCCACTCGCCCGCGCTGCTGGTGGCTCCCCGGAAGCGGGCGCCGTCGGCGATCACGCAGGCCCCGACGCCCGAGCCGAACAGGGCGATCACCGCGTGCCGGAGGCCGCGCCCGGCCCCGAACCACATCTCGGCCTGGCCGAGCGTCTTGGCGCCGTTGTCGACGAAGAGCGGCAGGTCGGTGCCGGCCCGCAGCAGCCGCCCGAGCGGGACGGCGTCCCAGCCCACGGTCTGCCCGTGCACGACGATCCCGAGGCCGTCCGAGGCCGGCTCCCCCTGCTCGACGATGCCGGGGACGCCGATGCCCACGCCGAGCACGCCGGCCGGGTCGGTGCCGGTGCGTTCCAGGACCTCGGCCAGGCCGGCGAGGATCAGCTCCACCACGTGGTCGACGTCGTGGCCGCGGCCGGCGAGCGGCCGGTCGCTGGCGGCCAGCTCGGTCCGGGCCAGGTCGAACAGGGCGACCCGGACCTGGGTCTCCCCGACGTCCACGCCGACCAGGTGGGCGCGGCCGGCGGCCACCCGGAGCAGGATCCGGGGGCGCCCGCCGTCCGACTCGACCGAGCCGCACTCCTCGATCAGCCCGTCGGCGAGCAGCTCGCCGGTGACGTTGCTGATCGAACCGGCGCTGAGCCCGGTGATCACCCCCAGCTCCTGGCGGCTGAGCGGCCCGTCGAAGTACAGCCGCCGCAGCAGCGTCGACCGGCTGCCTCTGCGCAGGTCACGCACCGTCTTCTTGCCTCGTGCGGTCATGGGGTCTCCCTCCTGATCCGAATCTATCGCTGTCCGAACCCTTGACGGAAGCTTTTCTCACACGTTAAATCACGGCCTGAAGTAAGCCGTGGAGCACGGAACTTCACCACCCGAGACAAGACCCCCCGCACCGCGCCGCACAGCGGCACCCGCCGTCGGCCCGTACCGCCCACACCCGAGAGGGGCAATCCGCCATGCCCATCAGCCGCGCCGCCGCGACGGCCGCCCTGGCCGCCACCCTGGTCCTCACCGCCACCGCCTGCGGCGGAGGGTCCGCGTCCGGCGGCGGGGGCGACGGCAGCCCCGGCACGCTCACCTACTGGGCCTCCAACCAGGGCACCAGCCTGGAGAACGACCGCCAGGTCCTGGAGCCGGAGCTGAGAAGGTTCGAGCAGCAGACCGGCATCAAGGTGAAACTGGAGGTCATCCCCTGGTCCGACCTGCTCAACCGGATCCTCGCCGCGGCCACCTCCGGCCAGGGCCCCGACGTCCTCAACATCGGCAACACCTGGTCCGCCTCGCTCCAGGCCACCGGCGCCCTGCGCCCGTTCGACGGGGCCGCCTTCGACCGGATCGGCGGCAAGGACCGCTTCCTGCCGGCCGCCCTCGGCTCGGCCGGCGCGGCCGGGAAGGACCCGGCCGCCGTACCGCTCTACTCGATGGCCTACGGCCTCTACTACAACAAGAAGCTGTTCGCCGAGGCCGGCATCGAGCGGCCCCCGGCCACCTGGGACGAACTGGTCGCCGACGGGCGGAAGCTCACCACCGGAGGCCGCTACGGCCTCGCCCTCGAAGGCGGCAACGTCTCCGAGAACGTCCACCACGCCTTCACCCTCGCCAAGCAGCACGGCACCGACTTCTTCTCCCCCACCGGCGAACCCGCCTTCGACAGCGCGGGCGCCGTCGCCGCCGTCAAGCAGTACGTCGACCTGCTCGGCACCGAGAAGATCGTCGCGCCCGGCAACGCCGAGTACGCCAACAACCAGTCCGTCACCGACTTCGCCACCGGCAAGGCCGCCATGCTGATGTGGCAGGCCGCCGGCGCCAACCTCGCCTCGCACGGCATGAACCCCGAGGACTACGGCGTCGCCCCCGTCCCCGCGCCGGCCGGCGCCACCGGCGACCGCGCGACCACCTCGATGGTCGCCGGGATCAACCTCGCCGTCTTCAAGAACACCCGGAACACCGACGGGGCCCTCTCGTTCGTGAAGTTCATGACCGGCGCCGAGGAGCAGACCCGGCTCAACAAGGCCTACGGCTCGATCCCCCCGGTCAAGGACGCCCAGGCCGACCCCGCCTTCGCCACCCCCGAACTCAAGGCCCTCACCGCCGTCCTCTCCGGCAGCGCGCTGCCGCTCCCGCAGGTCGCCGACGAGAGCCAGTTCGAGACCCTGGTGGGCACCGCCGTCAAGAACCTGCTCGCCGCGGCCGCCGCCGGCAGGCCCGCCACCGACGGCTCCGTGAAGGCCGAACTCACCAAGGCCCAGCAACAGATGCCGGCCAAGTGACGTGACCCGGACCCCCGCCGCCCGCACCCCTGCCGCCCCTGTCCCGGCCGTCCCCGCCCCGGCCGTCCCCGCCCCGGCCGCAGCCGGCCCGGGTGCCCCCGCCCCGCGCACCCCCACCCGGCTCGGCCGCCTCCGCCCGCCCCGCACCGCACTCCCCTATCTGCTGCTGCTCCCCGCCCTCGTCCTCGAACTCGTCGTCCACCTGCTCCCGATGGTCGTCGGCGCCACCATGAGCCTCAAGCGGCTCACCCAGTTCTTCATCCGCGACTGGTCCGCCGCCCCCTGGGCCGGGCTCGCCAACTACCGTACGGCGGTGGACTTCCACGCGCCCGTCGGCCGCGCCCTGCTGCACTCGTTCTGGGTCACCTGCGCGTTCACCGTCCTCACCGTCGGCCTCTCCTGGCTGATCGGCACGGCGGCGGCCGTCCTGACCCAGGACTCCTTCCGCGGCCGGGGCCTGCTGCGCGCCGTGTTCCTGCTGCCGTACGCACTGCCGGTCTACGCCGCCGTCATCACCTGGTCGTTCATGTTCCAGCGGGACACCGGCCTGATCAACCACGTCCTCCACGACCAGCTCCACCTCGTCGACGACAAGCCGTTCTGGCTGATCGGCGACAACAGCTTCACCGCGCTGGTCACCGTGTCGGTCTGGCGCAGCTGGCCGTTCGCCTTCCTCACTCTCACCGCGGGGCTGCAGAACATCCCCCGCGAGCTCTACGAGGCCGCCTCGCTGGACGGCGCCGGGATCTGGCAGCAGATCCGCCGGATCACCCTGCCCTCGCTGCGCCCGGTCAACCTGGTACTGGTGCTGGTCCTGTTCCTCTGGACCTTCAACGACTTCAACACGCCGTACGTGCTCTTCGGCCGCTCGGCCCCGGAGGCCGCCGACCTCGTGTCCGTCCACATCTACCAGTCGTCCTTCGTCACCTGGAACTTCGGCGCGGGCTCGGCGATGTCCGTCCTGCTGCTGCTGTTCCTGCTGCTGGTGACCTCCGGCTACCTCCTGCTCACCTCGCGCCGGAAGGACGCAGCATGATCAACCCGCCCGCCTCCTTCCGCCGGACCCGGTGGATCGTCCTCGGCGCGCTCGCCGTCTTCGCCCTCGTCCCCGTCCTGGTGATGCTGAGCAGCTCGCTCAAACCGCTCCGGGACGTCCAGGGGCCGTTCCGCTGGATCCCGAGCACCGTCACCTTCCGCCCCTACCTCGACATCTGGCGGACCGTCCCGCTCGGCCGGTACCTGGTCAACTCGCTGATCGTGGCCGGCGGGGCGACGGTCTGCTCGGTCCTGGTCGCGATCCTCGCGGCGTACGCGGTCAGCCGCTACCGCTTCCGGGGGCGGCGGATGTTCACCGTGACCGTGCTCTCCACCCAGATGTTCCCCGGCATCCTGTTCCTGCTGCCGCTCTTCCTGATCTTCGTCAACGTCGGCAACGCGACCGGCATCCCGCTGTACGGCAGCCGCGGCGGCCTGATCCTCACCTACCTGACCTTCTCGCTGCCGTTCTCGATCTGGATGCTGGTCGGCTACTTCGACTCGATCCCCCGCGACCTCGACGAGGCGGCGCTGGTCGACGGCTGCGGACCGCTCCAGGCCCTGGTCCGGATCATCGTCCCGGCCGCGGTGCCGGGCATCGTCGCCGTCGCGGTGTACGCCTTCATGACGGCCTGGGGCGAGGTGCTCTTCGCCTCCGTGCTCACCGACGACGCGACCCGCACCCTCGCCGTCGGCCTCCAGGGCTACGCCACCCTCAACGACGTCTACTGGAACCAGGTGATGGCGGCCTCGCTGGTGGTGAGCGTGCCCGTGGTGGCCGGCTTCCTGCTGCTCCAGCGCTACCTGGTCGCCGGCCTCACCGCCGGAGCCGTCAAGTGACACCCTCCCCCGTCCCGCAGACCCCCGAAGGGCACCCCGTGACCGACCTCAGTGCGCTGAGTTCCCTCCCCGACGACTTCCTCTGGGGCGCGGCCACCGCCGCCTACCAGATCGAGGGCGCCACGGAAGCCGACGGCCGCGCCCCCTCCATCTGGGACACCTACTCCCACACCCCCGGCAGGGTCGCGGGCGGCGACACCGGCGACACCGCGTGCGACCACTACCGGCGGTGGCCCGAGGACGTCGCCGTGATGCGGCGACTCGGCCTCGACGCCTACCGGTTCTCGATCGCCTGGCCCCGCGTGGTGCCGCAGGCCGACGACCGCGTCAACCCGGCCGGCCTCGACTTCTACGACCGCCTGGTCGACGCCCTGCTCGCCGCCGGCATCAGGCCCTTCCCGACCCTCTACCACTGGGACCTCCCGCAGGCCCAGCAGGACCGCGGCGGCTGGCCCGTCCGCGAGACGGCCGAACGCTTCGCCGAGTACACCGCCGTCGTCGCCGCCCGCCTCGGCGACCGGGTCACCGACTGGGCGACCCTCAACGAGCCGCTCTGCTCCGCCTGGATCGGCCACCTCGACGGCGCCATGGCCCCCGGACTGACCGACCTCACGGCCGCCGTCCGCGCCTCCTACCACCTGCACCTCGGCCACGGACTGGCCGTCCAGGTGCTGCGCGAGACCGTCCGCGACGCCCGGATCGGCATCGTCAACAACCTGAGCCCGATCGAGCCCGCCACCGGCTCCGAGGCCGACCACGCCGCCGCCGTCCGCGCCGACGGCCACGTCAACCGCTGGTGGCTGGACCCCGTCCTCGGCCGCGGCTACCCCAAGGACATGCGCGAGGTCTACGGCGTCGACCTCCCCGAGCGCGACGGCGACGCGGACCTGGTCGCCGCCCCGCTCGACTGGCTCGGCCTCAACTACTACTTCCGCCAGATCGTCGCCGACGACCCCACCGGCCCCGCCCCGTACGTCCGCCAGCTCCCCGGCCCCAACCCCGAACGGACCGCCATGCCCTGGGAGGTGCACGCCCCCGGCCTGGAGCAGCTGCTGCTCCGTCTCACCCACGAGTACGGCGCGGAGCGGATCTACGTCACCGAGAACGGCGCCGCCTACCCCGACGTCGTCGCCCCCGACGGCAGCGTCCACGACCCCGAGCGCACCGCCTACCTCGAACGGCACCTCGCCGCCTGTGCCCGCGCCACCGCCCAGGGCGCCCCGCTGGCCGGGTACTTCGCCTGGTCGCTGCTGGACAACTTCGAGTGGGCGTACGGCTACGACAAGCGCTTCGGGCTCGTCCACGTCGACTACCCGAGCCAGCGCCGCACCGTCAAGAGCAGCGGTCTGCGCTACGCCGACCTGATCGCCGCCCACCGACGGCGCTGACGCCGGCCGGGTGCGTTACGGGCGTGCGGGCGTGCGGGCCCGCACGCCGCGGCACCGGCCGGCGGCGGGCTCCCCGGCGACCGAAAACCGGTGGTCCGGGCGGACGGGCCGGGGCTACGCTCCGGGGCACCCGGACGCCCCGCGCCGGGTCGCCCCTCCGCGCCGGACCGCCCCTCAGAACTCGGACCGCCCAGATGACCGACGCCCTGATCTCCGGACTCCTCGCCGGCTACGGCATCGCCATGCCCGTCGGCGCGATCTCCGTCATGATCGTCACCCTCGCCTCGCGCGTCTCGCTCGGCCGGGGCATGGCCGCCGCCCTGGGCGTGGCCACCGCCGACGGCCTCTACGCACTGGCGGCGATGCTCGGCGGGGCGGCCGTCGCCCGGCTCGTCACCCCGGCCGCCGGGTACCTGGAGCTCCTCGCCGCCGGGGTGCTCGCCGTACTCGCCGTGCGCGGTCTGCGCGGCGCGCTCCGCGCGTACCGGCACGAGCGGGGCGGCGGGCCCGAGGACCCGGCGGCCGGGCCCCCGTCCGCCTCGTCGAGTCCACCGGGCTCACCGTGGCGCACCTACACGGCCCTGGTCGGCCTGACCCTGCTCAATCCGCTGACCGTGGTCTACTTCGGCGCCCTGGTCGTCGGCGGGCGGACCGGCCCCGGCTCCCTCGGACCCGGCCTGGTGTTCGTCCTCGCCGCGTTCGCCGCCTCCGCGAGCTGGCAGGCGCTGCTCGCGTCCGGCGGCGTCCTCCTGCGCCGCGTCCTCACCGGCTCACGCGGCCGGCTCGTCACCGGCCTGGCCGGCAACGCCGTCGTCCTCGGCCTCGCCGTCCGGCTCGTCTGGTCCCGCTAGGCCGGCTCTCTCGGATCCTGTCGGAACGGCACACGGGGTCGGGCGCCCGGCCGGGCCTGCCGGCGGACCGTCCTCGTACGGGGTCGTACCCCGGCGGCGGACGGATCGGCCGGGGCGAAGCTGCCGGTGGTTCTGCCTCTCCCCTCCGGTCCGGCTGCCATAGCCTGGCGCCCGGCGCACGGACGTGTCCGACGTTCCGTCAGATGTGCGCCGGCGCAAGCCTGTCAGCCCTCGCCCGGAAGGACCCGAAGCCCTCCCATGACCAGCACCCTCCTACGAGCCGCCGCCCTGGCGGCCGCCGCCGCGATAGGGTTCGGCACCCTCGCCACGGGCGCCGCCCAGGCCGCGCCGACGGCCCCGGCCGCCGTGGCCGCCCCACCCGCCGTGGCCGCCGCGCTCTCGCCGCCCACCCGCATCCCGATGAACAGCGTGCTCAACCGCAACCAGGGCTGGTACTCGCCGAACGGCCGCATCATGCTGGCCATGCAGGGCGACGGCAACGTGGTCCTCTACCGCGACACCACCCCCATCTGGGTGGCCCGCGGCGCCATGCCCAACGGCAACATCCTCGCCATGCAGGGCGACGGCAACCTCGTGGTCTACGCGGCCGACAACACCCCGCTCTGGTGGAGCGGGACCGGTGGCAACCCCGGGGCCGAGCTGACGGTCTACAACGAGGGCGCCATCGCGGTCGAGCGCAACGGCAGGGTCCTCTGGACCTCCGCGCCGCCCGCCCCCGACCCCTTCCCCTGTCCGCCGTGGGGCCCGCCCTACCCCGGCCAGTACATCCCGCCGTGGTGCCCGGTCTGGCCCTTCCCCAGCTAGGCCCCGCCGCGACCGGCCGGCGACCGGCCGGAGCCGCCGTCCCGCCGGTCGTCCGGACCGGCGGGACGGCGAGGCGCTACGCCCCCTCGGTCGCGCCCGACCCGTGGGCGGCCAGGGCCTCGGAGCGCAGGTCCTCCTCCGAGGCACCGCGGCGCCAGTAGCCGGAGAACTCGATCCGGCGCCGGTCGAGGCCCCGCTCGCCGACCAGGTGGCGGCGCAGCGCGCGGACGGTTCCGGCCTCCCCGGCGAGCCACGCGTACACCTCGTCCCGCGCCTGCCTCGCGTCCCCGCCGTCCTTGACCCCGCCCTCCTTGTCCCCGCCGTCGTCGTCGCCGGGGAGCGTCGCGGCGCGGACCGCCCCGACCAGCAGGTCGGTGCCGACCAGCCAGCGCGTCTCTCCCACGGCCCGGGTGGGCAGGTCCTGGATGTCCTCGGCGTGCGGCACCTGGAGGAAGGCCTGCACGGTGACGTCGGCCGGGAGCCACTCCAGGATCGCCGCGGCGGCGGGCAGCGCGGTCTCGTCGGCGACGAGGAGCACCGTGCGGGTGCCGGCCGGCGGGCGGAAGCCGACACTGCGGTTGTCCTCGACGGCCGGGCCGAGCAGCAGCACCCGGTCGCCCGGTTCGGCCCGCGCCGCCCAGCGGGAGGCCGGACCGGTGTCGCCGTGCAGGGCGAAGTCGACGTCCAGCTCCGTTCCCCCGTCGGGCAGTCGCCGCTGGGAGCGCACGGTGTAGGAGCGCATGACGGCCCGTACGGACTCGTCGAGGGCGCGCCACCCGGCGAACCAGTCGGCGCCCGCCTCGACGGGGAGGACCGGCTCCTCCTGCCCGGGGTGGGGCAGGAAGAGCGAGAAGCTCTGGTCCCGGCCGCCGCTCGCGAAGCCGTCAAGTCCCGCGCCGCCGAGGGCGATCCGGACCATGGTCGGACCGAGCCTGCGGCTGCCGACCACCTCGGCGGCGAAGAAGCGGAACTGCTCGGCGACGGCCGCCGCCGAGCCCGTCCCGGTCATCCGAGCTTCCGGGCGCCCTGGACCGCCTTCGCCAGGTTCTCCAGCAGCGGCGCCGCCCCCAGCCAGGAGAACCGCGGCACGGCGTCCCACGGCGCGACCTGGCCGGCCTTGACGGCGGGCAGTGCGGACCAGGCGGGCTTGGCCGCGAGGTCGGCGGGCTGCAGGGCGGTGGTCCGGTTGTCGAGCAGGATCAGATCCGCCTGGTACTTCCCGGCGTTCTCCCAGCTCAGGCCCTCGAAGTAGCCGGCGGGGTCGAGCGAGTCGGGGACGACGAAGTCGATGCCCAGCTCGCGGAAGTACATCAGGTCGGAGCCGACGCCCGGGTTGGAGACGTAGAAGAGGTCGGCGCTGCCGGAGGCGGCCATGACCTTGAGGCCGCCGGCGGCCTTCGCGGCCTGGCGCAGCGTCTCGGCGGCGGCCTCGAACCGGGCCTTCGCCTCGGTGACCCGCTTGGCGTCGAGGTCCGCGCCGAGCGAGGCCGCCAGCTCGGCGTACCGCTTGACGGGCTCGGGAAGCGGCGCCCGGGCGGTGGTGATCGCGACGCTGGGGGCGAGCGCGAGGATCTTGTCCCTGCTCTCGTCCGGCACGTACCAGAGGGCGTCCGGGTCGTACATGTGGGTGACCAGGAGGTCGGGGCGCAGGGCCGCGTACTTCTCGATGCCGAACTCGCCCCAGGCGTTGCCGACGATGGTGACCCGGTCGACGTCGAGGTTCCCGGCGGCGGGGTCGGCCTTCCCGTTCGCGAACTTGGTCTCGCCGAAGACGCCGACGAGCTGCGCGTCGAGGCCGAAGTCGTGGAGGGCGGCGGCGGTGCCGGTGAAGGCGACGATCCGCTTCGGGGTGCCCTTGGCGGTGACGGCCTTCTTGCGGTCGTCGGTGAACGACCAGGCCTTGCCGTCGGCGGTGTCCTGACCGTTCGTCCCCTTGGAGCCGCTGCCGCTGCCGCTGCCGCAGGCGGCGAGGGCGGCGCCGAGGCCGGCGACGCCGGCGGCGGTGAGCAGGGTGCGGCGGGTGGGGCGCGGGGGGCGGGCGATGGGCATGGGAGCGCCTTTGTTCGTGATGGTGCTGGTGAGGGGGTCGGGGCCGCGGCGACCCGGGGTAGATATTAGGTTAGCCTAACCATAGTTCTCCGCCGCCGACCCCCGGCGGCCCCCCGTCCGCCGGCTCCCGGAGCAGCACCATGCACGACGTCATCCCCCGCTCGGGGCCGCCCGAGCGGACCGAACCGGCCGGAGCGGGCACGTCGGCCGCCCCGGCCTCCGCGACCGTGCCGGCCCCGCCCGCCGACGCGCCGGACCGGACCCGCGGCCGGCACCGCGCCCGCGCCCTCGGACTGGTCGGCGCGCTGCTCCTGCTGGCCGCCGTCCTGGTGCTCAGCATCGCGGTCGGCGCCAAGGCGCTCTCCCCCGGCGAGGTGTGGCAGGGGCTCACCGACCCCGGTTCGCCCGCGTACACGGTCGTGAACCGGATGCGCCTGCCGCGCACCCTGCTCGGGCTGCTCTCCGGCGCCGCGCTCGGACTCGCCGGGGCCGTCATGCAGGCCGTCACCCGCAACCCGCTCGCCGACCCCGGCCTCCTCGGCATCAACGCCGGCGCCTCCGCGGCCATCGCCACCGCCGTCGCCTTCCTCGGCATCGGCGGCTTCACCGGCTACGTGTGGTTCGGCCTGATCGGCGCCGCCGTCGTCTCCCTGCTGGTGTACGCGGTCGGCGGCGGGCGGCAGGCCACGCCCGCCGGACTGGCCCTGGCCGGCGCCGCGCTGAACGCCGCGCTCTACTCGTACGTCAGCGCCGTGATGCTGCTCGACTCGGCCTCGCTGGACCGGATGCGCTTCTGGACCGTCGGATCGCTGGCCTCCGCCGACCCCTCCACCGTCGCCGCCGTGACGCCGTTCGTCCTGGTCGGCCTGGTGCTCGCGCTCGCCCTCGCCCGGCCGCTGAACGCGCTGGCCATGGGCGAGGAGTCCGCGCAGTCGCTGGGCGCCCGGCCGGCCCGGGTGCGGACCGTCGCCGTCGTCGCGGTCACCCTGCTCTGCGGGGCGGCCACCGCCGCGTGCGGGCCGATCGTCTTCGTCGGCCTGACCGTGCCCCACCTGGTCCGCGCCCTGACCGGCCCCGACCTGCGCTGGATGCTGCCGTACTGCGCCGTCCTCGCGCCGGTGCTGCTGCTCGGCTCGGACGTCCTGGGCCGGGTGCTCGGGCGGCCCGGCGAGCTCCAGGTCGGCATCGTCACCGCCGTCCTCGGCGGCGTCTTCTTCCTCCTCTTCGTCCGTCGGGGAAAGGCGGCCCGGGCATGACCTCGACCACCCCCGCAGCCGCCGGCACCGAGGCCGCACCCGGCACCCGCACCGAGGACCGGACCACCGGCCGGACGACCGGCCGCACCAGGGCCGTCCGCACCGCCGGCGGCCTCTCCCTCCGCTACAGCCCCCGGGCGGTGACCACCGTCACCGCCTGCGTGCTCGCCGCGCTCGCGCTCGCCGTCGTCACCCTCGGCCGGGGCGACTACCCGCTCGGCCCCGTCGAGGTGATCCGCGCCCTCACCGGCGGGGGCGACCCGGCGGCGGACTTCGTCGTCAACGAGCTGCGCCTGCCGCGCGTGGTCACGGCGCTGCTCGCCGGCGCCGCGCTCGCGCTCTCCGGCGCCGTCCTCCAGGCCCTGGTCCGCAACCCGCTCGGCAGTCCCGACATCCTCGGCCTCACCCAGGGGGCCGCGACCGGCGCACTGCTGGCCGTCGCGGCCGGTGCCGGCAGCCTCACCCTGGCCGGCGGCGCGGTCACCGGCGGGATCGGCGCCGGGGTGCTCATCTGGGTCCTGACCCGGCGTCAGGGCGTGACCGGGCACCGCCTGGTACTGATCGGCATCGGTGTCGCCGCCGTGCTCACCGGCGTCAACGGCTACCTGCTCACCCGGATCAAGCTGATGGAGGCCGCCCGCGCCCTGCTCTGGCTCACCGGCAGCCTCGACGGGCGCGGCTGGGACGACGCGCTGCCGCTGCTGGCCGTGCTCGCCGTCCTCCTCCCCGTGGTGCTGCTCGCCTGCGGACCGGGCCTGCGGATGCTGGAGATGGGTGACGACGCCGCCGTCGCGCTCGGCGTACCGGTCGCGCGGATCCGTCTGGTCCTGCTGGCGTGCACCGTGCTGCTCGCGTCCGTCGCGGCCGCCGCCGCCGGACCGGTCTCCTTCGTGGCACTCACCGCACCGCAGCTGGCCCGCCGGCTCACCCGGGCCCCCGGGCCCAACCTCGTCGCCTCGACGGCCATGGGCGCCGTCCTGCTGGTCGCCGCCGACCTCGCCGCCCAGCACGCCTTCGGCGAGCGGCAGTTGCCCGTGGGCGTGGTGACGGGCGTGCTCGGCGGCGGCTACCTGGTCTGGTTGCTCGCCGCCCAGCACCGGGCCGGACGGCTCTGACCGCCCGGACGGCCGCCTCCCGCCGCGCCGGGAGGCGGTCCACCCCTCGGCGGGGCTCCCGTCAGACCTGGGCGAGGTTCTTCTCGAACGCGGCCAGGTAGTTGGGCAGGTGGTGGTCCTTGATCCCGTCCGTCTCGGGGGCGAACAGGTCGGCGCGCACGCCCTTGGCACGGTCCTTCAGCCCGGCGACGAGCGGCATGCGCTCGTGGAGCCTCCCGTCGGCGTCGAAGTGGCGCAGCGCCTCGACGTGCGTGAAGACCGGCTCCGGCGGGAGCTGCGGGACGATGTCGTTGTTGTTGACGAAGCGGTAACAGCGGTTCCTGAAGGCCGTGTTGTGGGCGCCCGCGAGCAGCCGCTCGCAGGTGCGGGGCTGGCCGAAGGTGTAGACGCCGTCGGGCAGCAGCTGCGGCGCCTCGAAGTACCAGCGGGCGCCGGCCAGCATGGCGAGCGCGCCACCGAGGCTGTGGCCGGTGAACCAGACCGTCTGATCGTCCGTGCGCAGGTCGCGGACGGTGTCGCGGATCTGCGGGTAGACGGACTGCAGGGCCTGGTGGAAGCCGTAGTGCACGAAGCCCTTGTTCGCCGGGCCGGGGACGGGCGGGGTGCTGACGTCGCTGAGCCAGTCACGGATCTTCAGCACCTCGGTGCCCCGGAATCCGGCGACGATCATGCGGTCGCCGGCCATGACGTAGGCCTGGGTGTCCTCGATCGGGAACGGCATCCGGTGCGTCGACTCGAAGTGCCGTACCTCCTCGAAGCCCCAGGACCGGGCCGTCTCCTCGATGCCGGCCCGGTCCAGCGAGGCCAGTCCGGCGGCCTGCGCCATCCAGTAGGCGTGCGGGAGGGAGTAGCCGGTCGTCGAGTGGTCCAGGGCGGGGATGGCCATCGGTGTCCTCCGGGGAGCGGGCCGCAGTGGGTCTCAGCGGGTCGCCCAGCAACCTAGCGACGCACACGGACGAACACGAACCGTCCGGCTCCGGAACCACCCGTTCGGCCGCGCCCTCGTCAACCGGCCGTCCCGCCGGGCCAGGCGCCCCGGGCGGCCAGGCCGAGGACCAGCGCGGCGATGTTCCAGGCGTCGTCCTCGCCGCTGTGGTGGCGTCCTTCGAGCGGCAGCCCGGCGATCTCCAGGGCCTGGGCCATCCCGGGGCGCTTGCGCAGCCCGTGTGCCTCGGTGAACACCGCCTTGGCGTTGGTGTGCCGGTGCCCGAAGGGGTACGCGGTGCCGGTGGCCTTGCACTGCCGGGTGAACTGGTTCCGGTCGTAGTCGCCCCAGCTCGCCCACGGCAGGGCCCCGGCCCGGTGGTCGGCGGCGAGCAGCCGGCAGGCCGAGGCGAAGTCGAGGCCGGTGTCGACCTCGGCCTGGGTCAGCCCGGTGAGTTCCGTGCAGAACTCGCTGACGGCGGACCGTGCGGGCCTCACCAGGATGCGGTGCCGCCCGACCCGTTCCCCCGTCCCGAGGTCGACGACGGTCAGCCCGATCTCGATGATCTCGTTCACCGCGCCGGGCGGCGGCCGGCCCTCCCAGCACGTCGCTTCGACATCCACGACATTCAGCAGTCCCCCCACACTCTCCATGCCCCGAGAGTAGGGAGACGACGGCCACGGGTCACCCGGATTTCCTGCCGCCGCGCCCCCGGCCGGGGTGGCACACCGGGGGCGCGGCCGCCCGGGGTGGTCAGTGGCGGTGGTGGTTGTCGGGTTGGGCGGGGTCGCCGGGGTGTTCGAGGCCGGGGACGAGGGTGAGGCGGGTGGCACGGGCGTGGTCGAGCCAGCGGACGAAGGCCGCGCGACGGACGGCCGCGAGGACGGTGGCGGCGGGATCGGGGCGGTCGGGCCGGCCGGGCTGGTCGGGCCGGCCGGGCCGGTCGGTGGGCGGGTCGGGCGGCGTGGTCCGGCGGGCGGCGGTCCAGCCTCCGGCGGTGACCCACGTGTCCGGGGCCGCCGTGCGGAGGGCCTCCGCCAGGGCGAGCGGCAGGGTGGCGGGGTCGGCCTCGCACGTGCCGCCGTCGGGGAAGGCGAGGTGCCAGACGGTGGGGGTCGCCGCCGGTCGGGTCATGGCGAAGTAGTGGGCGACCTCCTCCGCGGTCGGGGCCACGGCGGCGGTGACGGCCTCGTGGACGGCCCGCACCGCCGCGCTGCCCTCGTAGGCGGCGGCGGTGACGGAGCCGAGTTCGACGGCCGCCTGCTGGTCCAGGCGGTCATGGGCGGCCTCGGGGAGGACGGACAGGCCGCGTTCGGCGGCGACCGCCTCGCAGAGCGCCTCCGTCAGCAGCACCTGCGCGACCCAGCGGGCCAGTTGACGGTCCTCCCCGCTGCCGGGCCGCGGCAGGGCGGAGGCGCGCGGGCCGGTGCGGAGCGCCGCGAGGCGGCGGTCGAGGCCGGTGCGCGGGAGGGGCCGGCCGTCGAGGAGTCCGAGCACCGGGGCGTCGGCGGGCGCGGGCGGGATCGCGGTCACGGCCCGACCACCACCGCGACGGTCGGGGCGTACTGGCAGCGGCCGAACCACATCACCTTGGCGAGCGCCCAGTAGGCGCCGGAGTCGGCGTCCTCGGGCGCGGTGAGGGTGAACTCCTCGACCGACTCGGCCCCGGCCGCGAGGGTGAAGCCTCGGACCGGCGCGCCGACCGCCTCCCAGGTGCCCCAGGGCGAGACGAGCTGGAGTTCGCCGCGGATCTCGCCCCGGGTGCGGTTGACGAGGCGGAGGCCGAGGGCGGCGCCGACGCCGGGGGTCAGCCGGACCGACGCGGTGGCCGCCTCGACGGTCAGGCCGGTGTCACGCCCCTCCACGGACCGGGTGCCCTGGGCGGCGGTCCAGTCCTCCGGGGTGTCGCCGGGCACCGGAAGGATCTCCGGCAGGTCGCCGACGGCCACGGTGACCACGTCCTCGACGTCCTGGCCGTCGTGCGTGAGCCGGACGGCCGCGAAGTACAGGCCGGGGGCGGTACCGGCGGGCGGGGTGAGGGTGACGGGGAAGCGGAGGTGTCCGCCGGCCTCCAGGCGGTAGGGGCGGGCGCCGAGGCTCGCCGCCCACCCGTCGGGCGCGAGGATCCGCGCCGTGCCCTCGACGGCGGCGTCCCGCAGGTGGGAGGAGAGGGCCACCGAGAGCGTGACCGGCTCGCCCGCCGTCCGCAGCAGGCCGGGCGAGGCGCCGACCGAGACCGGGAGGTAACCGAGCGGCGCCGGGCCCCGGTTGTGCAGCCAGTAGCGGGCGTGCACGGGCTGGGCCGCCTCGGCGACCGGGCCGAGGACCGGGCCGCCGGCCGGCTCCGCCACCGCGGGCCGGGCCAGCACGGTGGCGATCCGGGATCCCGCGAGGTCCGGATCGGCCGGGCCGGTCGGCCGCTCCAGCAGGTCGGCGGCGTGCAGGTCGGTCAGCCCGAGGGCGCCGCCGAGGGTGACGGCCGAGCCGAGGCCGGTGGACTCGACCAGCCGGACGGCGAGTCGGCCGTCCCAGGGGGCGGTCGAGCCGTGCGCGATCGGGTTGCCGGCCGGCTTGAGCGCGCCGAGCAGGGTCCGGCGGGCCGGCTCGACCCGCAGCCAGGAGAGGGTGCCGGGCAGCGGGCCGTCCTGGGCGGGGGTGAGCCGGGCGTACAGCGGATGGGTGAACTCCTGCCCCTGGGCGGGGAGTTCCTGTGCCCGCCAGTCACCCGGTCCGCCGGTCAGCGCGTAGTGGAACTCGTGGGTCCAGTGCTGGAGTTGGAAGGAGGCGCCGTCGGGCAGGGTGCGCCGGGGCGGGTCGATCCAGACGCCCGAGGGCCACCCGGTGCAGGAGCGCATCAGCGAGAGGTGCAGCGCACCGGTGGCATCGACGGCGAAGCCGGGCAGACCGAAGCTCAGCAACGCCGCAGTGTGGTCCACGAGTTGTTCGGTGTCAGGGAGAGCGCCCGGGCAGGCGGCGGCGATCCGGGCGTCGGCGAGGTCGGCGGCGAGCGGGGCAGGGTCGGTGACGACCAGGGCCGGCAGGGCCCTCAGGTCACGCAGGTCCGCGCCGGGCTGCCAGACCTCGGCGAGCGGGGTGCGGGCGGGCACCCAGACGGCGCCGCGCTCCTTCAGGACGGCCGCGTACTCCGCACCCGCCCGGTCGATCAACTCCCGCGTGGCGTCGTTGGTTTCCGGTCCGCCGAGGAGGATCCGGAAGTCCGGCAGGTTGGAGTCCACGTCGAGCCAGCCGTACCGGGCCCAGTCGGCTCCGGAGGTGGTGGCGGTGACTCCGACCCGGGCGAGCGCGACCACCAGCTCCCGCGCGTCGGCGGCCGACGCGAGATCGGGGACGATCACCTCCGCGACGCCGAGCGCGCGTTCGCCCAGCACCGCGCCGGAGACCGGGTCGGTGAGCGTCACCCGGGCCGTGGCGCCGAGACCGAACCAGGTGTTGGCCGGGTTGTCCAGGGTCCAGGGCGCCTCGGCGGAGTCGACGTCGGGCAGGGCGAAACCGCGTCCGACGACCGCGCCGGCGACCTCGCTGACCGGCAGGGCGCCGGGCAGGTCGACGGGGAAGCGGAGCCGCAGCAGCCGGTCGGCGCCCGTGTAGTCGACGACCCTGGTCCGGCAGTCCACCCGGTCGAGGCCGCGCCACAGCGTGACGGTCTGCTCGTACCGGAGGCCCCGGGCCCCGGCATCGACACCGTCATCGGCACCGGCGCCGGCATGGGCACCGGCACCGTCATGGGGCGCGGTAGCGGTGACGGTGCCGCGGACGACCAGTCGCTCGCCGAGCGGTCCGGTCTCGCGACGGACCTCGGCCGGCCGATCGCCGGAGCCGGTCACCGGCCCCCTGGGGACGAGGTGCCAGGGGCCCTCGCCGAAGTCGGGGTGCTGCGGGTACTCCTCGTAGACCCGCAGCTCGTTGCCGATCCGCCCGTCCTGGATCAACTCCCTTCCGCGCAAGAGGTCCTGGACGGAGGAGAGGCCGCCGCCGCGCGCCGGGTCGGCGGTCACCCGGTAGCGGCCGTTGGCGATGGTGAGGCCCTCGGCGACGGACCAGGCCGGGTCGCCGCCGCCGGCCGCCGAAGGGACCAGCCGCCAGGTGCGCCAACCGAGCGCCGGCACGTCCTCGGCCAGGAAGCGCAGGGTGCCGCGGTCGACGGCTCCGGGCACCTCGGCCCCGGTGTCGTCCAGCACCCGTACGCCCGGGCGGCCCTCCCCGTCGACGGTTCCCGGGGGCAGCCGGACGGCCACCAGGTCGGTCCGGTCGAAGGAGAGCGTGTTGGTGACCACCACGGCGACGCCCTCCCCCGTCGTGGCGATCCGGGCCGCCAGCGCGTCGAGCGCCCGGTCGCGGACGTCCGCCGCCAGGTCGTACGCCTCCCGCCAGCCGCCGAGCAGGTCCAGGTAGACCTGGTCGGACTCGGAGCCGGTGATCGCGTCGTGGTGCGCTCCGTAGGCGAGTTGGCGCCAGACCTTGTCCAGCGCGGCCGACGGGTACTGCCCGAGCCCCTGCACGACGGCGAGGGTGGCGAGCTTCTCGGCGTCGACGGCGGCCACCTCGGCCGCCCGCTGGGCCTGCTTGGTGTCGATGTAGGAGACGTCCTTGCCGGTGTAGACCGGGTTCATGTCGCGGGTCTGCGGGCTGGGCCGGCGACCGGTCTCCGCCAGCTCGGCGCGGACGGCGTCCAGGAAGTCACGCGGAGTCCCGCAGACGAAGCGCGGCCACAGGTACCTGCCCGCCCAGGAGCGGTGGATCTCGGTGACCCACTTGTTGGGCGGGGTGTAGTCGGTGCCGACCGGCAGCAGCAGGTTCCTGGTCGCGCCCACCGGCTTGAGCTTCCGGTACAGCTCGTAGACGGCCTGCTCGGCGGTGGCGAGGTCGGCGGAGGAGTCCATCCACCAGCCGGCCGAGTAGTGGTGCGGCATGTAGTGGGTGAGCACGCCGTCGCCCGAGGGCGCGATCCACTCGAACTCGCTGGGGAACTGCATGACCCGCGCGTCGTCCTTGGCCTCGCGGAAGTTCTTCTGGATCGGGCCCCACTGGTGGAACGGGCCGCGCGCCCAGGCGCTCCCGGTGAGCCCGGCGGCGGCGAGGTGGCCGGGGAACTGCGGGTCGTGGCCGAACACGTCGAGCTGCCAGGCCGTCCGAGGGTCGCCGCCGAGGATGTCGCGCTGGTAGCCGATGCCGTGGACGATGTTGCGGATCGTCGTCTCGGCGCCGGTGAGGTTGGTGTTGGGCTCGTTGTAGGTGCCGCCGACGAGTTCGACCTGGCCGCGGTCGAGCAGCAGGCGCAGGCTCGCGCGGCGCTCCGGGTGCTGGTCGAAGTACGGCTTCAGGTAGTCGACTTCGGCGAGCACGAACGTGTAGACCGGGTCGCGCAGCGCGAGGTCCAGGTGGGCGTCGACGAGGGCGAAGCCGTTGCGCTCCCAGAGCGGCCGGGTGGTGGCGTCGGCGGCGAGGAGCTCCCAGGGCGAGGTGTAGGCGGCCTGGGTGTTCCACCACACCGGGTCGTAGTGGAAGTGCGGGACCATGAACATGGTCCAGCCGGGCTCGGCGACCTCGACGACGCCCTCGGCGCGGGCGCCACCGGTCCCGGCGCCGGCGTCGGTCCCGGCGGCGCCGGGGGTCGCGCCGAAGGCCGTGACCTCGACGGCGAGTCGGGCGCCGACCGCGGCACCGGTGATCTCCAGGGGGACTTCGACCAGCCCCGTGCCGGACGCCTCGCCGCGCACGCCCGGGCCGGTGACGGCGATCCGGGCGGGCGGGCCGTCGAGGGTGACCCGCAGCAGCTGCCGCGGGGCCTCCTCCGGTCCGACGAACAGGTCCGTGCTCTCGACGGCGGTGATGGTGACCGGCACGGGGGCGGGTCCTTTCCTCGGTGGGGCGGAGATCCGGGCGTGTCCGACGCCCTACGCGCCCCAGGCCTCGAACTCGTAGATGCGGGCCGCGGGATCGGTGCCCTGGGTCGGCCTGGTGACCACCAGCCGGACGTACCGCGCGGTGGTGCTCACCGGGTGGGTGGTGGTGCCCGCGGTGTTGCCGGTGACGGTGGTGACGGTGGTCCACGGGTCGGTGTCGGCCGAGCGGGCCTGCACCGTGAAGTCGCGGGTGTTGAAGCTCGCGCTCTCGCCGCCGGCCTGGGCGTGCCTGACCACGAACTTCGACAGAGCCTTGGCCGAACCGAGGTCCACCTCAAGCCACTTGCTGCTCCCGGTGGTGCACCACTTGTCGCCGTTGCCGCCGTTGACGGTGCCGTTGACGGCCTTGGCCGGGCCCTCGCCGGTGTTGCACTGGCCGGAGGCGGTGGCCGGGCGGTTGAGCGCGAGGTTGCCGCCGGCCGGTGGGGTGCCGGTCCACGGGACGGTGGTGGCGGCGGCGGTGGAGCGGCCGTACTCGGTGGAGACGGCCTCGACCTCGATCACGGTGTTCGCCTCGGTGCCGGCCCGGTCCAGCCGGTTGACGTAGTAGGCGTCGGAGGGGGTGGCGCCGAGGTAGCCGCGGGTGCCGTCGGCGTTGCGCCGGTACAGCTCGTAGTGGTGCACGGCGCCGCTGGTCGAGGGTGTCCAGGAGAGCCGGAGGGACTGGCTGGCGCCGGCCACCACGTCGCTCGCGCCGAGCACGGTCAGCCCGCCGGGTGCGCCGGGTGCGTCCACCGCGCCGTCGTACACGGCGAGTTGGCCGATCCTCACGTCGTAGGAGGGATTCGAGCCGGCCGCCTGGAGGCCGATCTGGGCGATGGTGCGGCCCGCGTAGGCGGAGAGGTCGAGGGTCTTGCGCTCCCATCCGGTACCGGAGTTGCTCCCGAGGTCGAGGGTGGTGAAGGTCGTCGGCGCGTCGGTGAAGGAGATCGCGGCCTTGAGGCCGGTGGCTCCGGCGGCCGGGGTCCTGACCACGACCGAGAGCTTGCTGTCGGCGGCGACCGGGAGCCTGGTCTGGTAGAGCCGGACGGTGTTGACGGCGTTCAGGTTGCCGGTCAGCCGCAGCGAGGAGCCGCCCTCGTAGGCGTCGGTGAAGTCGACCGACGGGGTGAGCCTGGCGCCGGTCGAGGAGACCAGCCACTGGTAGGTGGGCGGGACGTCCTGGAGCGAGAGGTTGTTCCAGCCGCCGGTGGCGACCCGGGTGCCGGCCGCGTTGTGGAAGTCGCCCTCGCCGGAGGAGAAGTTGGTGACGAAGGGCTTCGCGGTGATCGGGGTGGACTCGGCGACGTAGCTCGCGAGGCCCTTCCAGGCGGACGAGGTCGAGGTGTTGGAGGGGTCGTTGTTGGCGCCGACCCAGTAGCGGGCGTCCTTGGCGAGGAAGTCGGCGCGGTCGGCGGCGGACTTCCAGGTCCACTCGGGCCGGTAGAGGCCGAGCGAGGTGGTGTGCGGGCCGTTGGCCGGGAAGAGGCTGTTCCAGTCCACACCCGTGTTGTAGCCGTTGGCCTCGGTGTCGATGCCGGAGTAGAGCTCGTACTCGCTGCGGCCGAGGCCGCGGGCCAGGGTCCGGGAGGAACCGAGGCCTCCGGACGACCAGTTGAAGTTGAGGAACATCGAGTCGGAGGTGCGCCGGGCGCCCTCCTGGAGGAAGGCGTCGTTGGCGGAGGTCAGCGCGTTCTGCCAGTTGACGGGCCCCGACTCGGTCATGGCGTCGTACCACATGAAGTCGGTGGCGGTCTGCGCCCTGGTGTACTGCATGAGGTTGCGGATCTCACCGGCGAGGGCCGAATCGCCGCCGCCGGTCTCCTGGTTGATGAACCAGCCGTCGAAGCCGTAGTACTGGGCGGCCTGGGCCAGCTTGTCGGCGACGGGGTAGCGGGAGCCGGACTTCTGGACGAAGTCGCGGACCCACTGGAGCTGTCCGCCGTACGCGGCGGGCGGGAAGAAGACGGTGCCGTAGACCTTGACGCCGTTGCGGTGGGCGGCGTCGATGACGGTCGGGTTGGGTGCCAGGATCAGACCTTCGCCGGCCGAACCGCCCCAGAAGACCAGCTTGTCGACGTACTGCCAGTAGCCGAACGCGTAGTAGTGGGGGTCGGCGGACCCCTGGGAGGGGTTGTTGGAGGTGGGGCCGAAGGAGACCAGGGAGGCGATCTTCCCCTCGCCGGCCCGGGCGTTGGGGTTGGCCCTGAGCGCCGGGTCACCGGTGCGCGGCTGGAGGGGGACCCGGGAGCGGTTGAACCGGGCGTCCGGATCGGTGGCCGGGTCCCAGTTCAGCAGGGTGTTCGGGTACCAGTAGGAGGCGTAGGGCTGGGTGCCGGCGGCGGCGTTCGCCGCGGCGGGGGCCGCCGGGGAGGGGGCGGCGGGGGTCGGGGCAGCCTGGGACGCGGTGGGTGCGGTGCCCAGGACGGCGGCCCCGAGAGCGGCGCTCAGCAGCAGGGATGTCCGTCGTGACATGCGGTGGCTCCGATCGCGCGGAGGAGGGTGGGGCGGACCGCCCGGAAGGGGGCGGGCCCGGGGGTGCATGCGTGCGTGGTGGTGCCGGTGGTTCCTGTGGCCGGAGGGCGCGCGGCCCTGGGGCGGCGTGAAGGACGCGCGGTTCCAGGTGCGTACGGACCGGCGGAGTGACCGTGGGCGGTTCGGCGGACGCCCGCCCACGGTGGCGCGCCGAGCGGGGGTCGCTCGGCGCAGCGAGGCTAAACCGGTTCAGAGCCGCTGTCAACGGTGCCCGCGAAGGCCACCCCGGAGGGTGAACCTGCCCCCCGCGCCGGGCCGGTCGCGGCCGACGAACCCGCCCCGGGCGGCGAGGTGGACTCGCGGACGGTCAGCCGGGGGGTCGGCATCTGCAGGTCCCGGCCGGGCCCGGCGTCGTCGATCACCGCGAGCAGGCTGCGCGCGACCTGCTCGCCGAGCGCGAAGGTGTCCCGGCTGAGCGCGGTCAGCGGCGGGTGCACGATCCGGGCGAGCACCGAGTCGTCGAACGAGACGATCGACAGCTCGCCGGGCACCGCGACGCCCATCTCGCCGGCCACCCCGAGGCCGGCCACCGCCATGACGTCGCTGTCGTAGACGATCGCGGTGGGGCGTCTGGGCCGGGAGAGCAGGGCGCGGGTGGCGGCGGCCCCCTCGGCGTCGCTGAAGTCGGTCGGCACAGAGAGCGCCTCCTCCAGGCCGAGCCGCCGGGAGGCGTCGCGCAGCGCGCGGATCCGCCGCTGGGTGTGCTGGAAGTGCGGCAGCCCGGCCAGGTGGGCGATCCGCCGGTGTCCGAGGGCGGCCAGGTAGTCGACGATGGAGAGCATCGCCTCGCGGTCGTCGGCCCAGATCCGCAGGGGGCCGGCGCCCTTGCCGGGGCCGCCCAGCACGACGGCGGGCAGGCCGAGTTCCTCCAGGACCGCGAGCCGCGGGTCGCGCAGCTGGAGGTCGACCACGATGAAGCCGTCGACGCGGTGCTCGGAGGTCCAGCGCCGGTAGACCTCGATCTCGGCCGCGGTGTCCTCGACCACCATCAGGTGCAGGGCGACGGAGCGGGCGGAGAGCACGGCCTGGAGGCCGGAGAGCAGCTGGCTGAAGAACGGCTCGACGCCGATGGTCCGGGCCGGGCGGGCGATCACCAGCCCCACCGCGTCGGACCTGGCCCCGCCGAGGGCGCGGGCGGCGCTGTGCGGCCGCCAGTTCATCTCCTCGGCGACCCGGAGGATCCGGGCCCTGGTCGCCTCGCTCACCCCGGGGCGCCCGTTGAGCGCGAAGGACACCGCGCCCTTGGAGACACCGGCTTGGCGCGCGATGTCGGCGATCGTCGGTCTGCCCACGGGTTCCGACTCCTCTCTTGACATCCAAGTTTAGGCGGGAGCATAGTCCCTGGCATAGCTAGACCGGTTTAGTAAGACAGGTTCCACAATCCGGCGCAATCCCCGAACCACCCCCAGCACGATCCCCGAAGACGCATCCCCCACCCATTCCCCAGGACCGGGAGACCCTCATGCGAAGAATCTGGGCGGCAGTGACGACGGCGGCGGTGGCCGCCACCGTGCTCACCGGCTGCGGACTGAGCTCCGACGACAGGAGCGACGACACGGCGGCGAAGGTCGCCGCCGCCACCGGCGAGGTCAAGGGCAAGGTCTCGCTCCAGACCTGGGCGCTGAAGCCGAAGTTCACCGCCTACGTGCAGGGCGTGATCGACGGCTTCCGGCAGAGGTACCCGGGGGTCGAGGTCGAGTGGCTGGACCAGCCGGGCGACGGCTACTCCGCCAAGGTGCTCAGCCAGGCCGCCGCCGGGACCCTTCCCGACGTGGTCAACCTCCCGCCGGACTTCGCCCTCCCGCTGGCCCGGCAGAGCCTGCTGCTCGACGTGGCCAAGGCCGATCCGAAACTCGCCGAGGAGTACGTGGCCGGCGGTGTCGACGCCTACCGGTTCGCCGGCCAGGACGGCACCTTCGGCTACCCGTGGTACCTCAACACCGATGTGAACTACTGGAATTCGGAACTGCTGAGCAGGAACGGGCTGGACCCGAAGAACCTCCCCGGCACCCTCGACGAACTGATCGCCCAGGCCCGGACCATGAAGGAGAAGTCCGGCGGCTCGACCTACCTGATGAGCCGCAAGCCGGGCCTCGGCGACCTCGTCAACGCGGGCGTCAAGGTGATGGCCGACGACGGCAGGTCGTTCACCTTCAACACCCCCGAGGCCGCCGCGCTGCTGGACAAGTACCGCGCCGCGTACAAGGACGGGCTGCTGCCGAACGACGTCCTCACCAACACCTACGCCGGCAACTCCAAGCTCTTCAACGCCGGCACGGCGGCCTGGACCACCGGCGGCGGCAACTTCATCAGCAGCCTCGCCACCGACAACCCGACCCTCGCGCCGAAGATGCTCTCCTCCCCGGCGATGGGCACCCCGCCGCTCTACGTGCAGGGCCTGTCCATCCCGAAGAGCACCAAGAACCCGGCCGCCGCGGTGGCCCTGGCCCGCTGGGTCACCAGTGCGGAGAACCAGGCCAGGTTCGCCCAGCTGACCAGCATCTTCCCGTCCACCAAGGCCTCGGCCGGCGACCCGTTCTTCAGCAGGAGCGACGGCACCAACGCTGGCGACGCCAAGGTCGTCGCGTTCACCTCCCTCGCCAAGGCGAAGATCCTCCAGCCCGTCCAGGTCGACGACGCGATGAGCACCGTCATCAACCAGCAGATCGCCCTGGCGATCAGCGGGGACACGAGCTCCAAGCAGGCCCTGGACACCGCCGTGGAGCGGTGCAACCAGCTGCTCAAGGGCTGATCCCGCACCGGACCGACCAGTACCGGCGGCGCGGCGGCACCCCCGGGCCGCCGCCCGCCGGGAATGACCCGCACCGCTCGCCCCAGGAAGGCATCGGCATGACCCACCGGCGTTGGTTCACCCCCTGGCTGCTCGCCGGGCCCGCGATCATCTGGCTGGCCGTCTTCAACCTCTGGCCGGCGATCAACACGGTGATCCTCTCGTTCACCAATGCCAAGCCCCTGGGCGGCGGGCATTTCACCGGCCTCGACAACTACGAACGCGCTTTCAGCGACGACCAGTTGGCGGACGCCCTGCTCAACAGCACCGTCTACCTGCTGATCTGCCTGCCGCTGCTCACCGTGCTGCCCCTGCTGCTCGCCCTGCTGGTCCAGCGCAAGCTCCCCGGCATCACCGTCTTCCGCACCGCCTTCTACACCCCGGTCGTCGCCTCCGCCGTCGTGGTGGCCCTGATCTGGGGCTGGGTGCTGGACGACCGCGGCCTCGTCAACGGCGTGCTGCGGCAGACCGGGCTGGCCGACTCCCCGGTCCCCTTCCTCACCGACCGCTGGCTGCTGCTCTTCAGCGCGATCGCCCTGACCACCTGGAAGGGCCTCGGCTACTACATGGTGATCTACCTGTCCGCCCTGGCCAACGTCGGCCGCGAGCTGCACGAGGCCGCCGCCGTCGACGGCGCGGGCAGCGTCCGCCGGTTCTGGCACGTCACCCTGCCGGGCGTGCGGCCCACCATGACGCTGGTCTCGGTGCTCATCTCGGTCTCCGCGCTGCGCGTCTTCTCCGAGCTGTACGTGCTCTCCAACGGCACCGGCGGCCCCGGCGGCCGGGACATGTCGGTGGTCATGCTGATCCAGATGTACAGCCGCGGCTTCACCGGCCACCTCGGCTACGCGTCGGCGCTCAGCCTGCTGCTCTTCGTCATCACCCTCGGCCCGATGCTGCTCCTGACGCGCCTGAACCGGAAGGCGGCCTGAACCGTGACCCACACCGCCGCCCCCGTCCCGCCGCCCCGGCCCGCCGACCCCGCTTCCGCCGCCGACCCCGCCACCGCCGCGCCGCCCGGCGGGCGACCCGGACCGCGCACCGGCCGCGCACCGCGGCCCCGCAGCCTCCACAACCCCGGCCCGGTCCGGACGGCCGGGCGCTACCTGCTCCTGCTGACCGTCCTCCTGCTCGTCATCGGCCCCTTCCTCTGGCAGCTCTCGACCTCCCTCAAGGGCCCCGACGAGGACGTCTACACCTCGACACCGAGCTTCTTCCCCGAGGACCTCACCTTCGCCAACTACGGCAAGGTCGCCGACACCATCCCGGTCTGGACCTACGCCGCCAACTCGCTGGTCGTCGCCGCGATCGCGATCTTCGGCAACGTGGTCGGCTGCACCCTGGCCGGCTACGCGCTGGCCAAACTGCGCTTCCGCGGCGCCGGACTGCTCTTCGGCCTCCTCCTGGCCACGCTGATCCTGCCCGGCGAGGCGACCGTCGTCTCCCAGTACGTCACCGTGCGGGGGCTGGGCCTGGCCGACTCGCTGACCGGCGTGGCGCTGCCCGGCGCGATCGCGATGCTGAACGTGCTGCTGATGCGCACCGCGTTCGCCGCGGTACCGCCCGAACTGGACCAGGCCGCGCTGGTGGACGGCGCCAACGTCCGGCAGCGCCTGTGGCACGTCGGCCTGCCGAACGTCCGCGGCATGCTCAGCGTGATCGTGATCTTCACCTTCATCGGCGCCTGGGACGACTTCCTCTGGCCGCTGATCGTGCTCAACGACCCGCAGAAGTACACGCTGACCGTTGGCCTCCAGTACCTGAACGGCACGTTCAGCGCCAATCCCCGGCTGATCGCCGCCGGCACCATGATCGCGTTCCTGCCGATCGTCGTGGTGTTCGCCGTCTGCCAGCGGTTCTTCTTCAAGGGCGTGGAGGAGGGAGCCGTCAAGGGATAGCCCGCCGCCCGCCCGACCCGTCGCCGATCCGTCGCCGCCCCGACCACCCGTCGCCGCCCCGACCGCCCCGCGACGGCCGCACCCACCGAGGAAGCGCACCGAGCATGACCGCCGCCCAGCCCCCCTCCCCGGCCACCGCCCCCCACCCGCGCCCCGCCGCCTCCCGGCCGCGCGCCGCACCCCCGCGCTTCGGCGTCAACTACACCCCCACCGCCGGCTGGTTCCACCACTGGCTCGACTTCGACCTCGACGCCGTCCGCGCCGACCTCGACTCGATCGCCGCGCTCGGCCTCGACCACGTCCGGGTCTTCCCGCTCTGGCCGCTCTTCCAGCCCAACCGCACGCTGATCCGCCCGCGCGCCGTCGAACAGCTCGTCGACCTGGCCGACGCGGCCGGTGAACGCGGACTCGACGTCGCGGTGGACGGCCTCCAGGGGCACCTCTCCAGCTTCGACTTCCAGCCCTCGTGGACCCAGACCTGGCACCGGCGGAACATCTTCACCGACCCCGACGTCCTCGACGGCCAGGCCGAGTACCTGCGCACCCTGGCCGCCGCCCTCGCCGACCGGCCCCACTTCCTCGGCATGACCGTCGGCAACGAGGTCAACCAGTTCTCCGGCGAGCCGCACCCCGACCCGGACCGGGCCACCCCCGGGCAGGTCGAGGCCTGGCTGCACCGGATGGTCGGCGCCTGCGAGCAGGGCGCGCCCGGCCGGCTCCACCTGCACGCCTCCTACGACGCCGCCTGGTACCTGGACGAGCACCCGTTCACGCCCTGGCACTCCGCCCGGATCGGCGCCGCCACCGCCGTGCACTCCTGGGTGTTCAACGGCACCGCGCAGCGCTACGGCGCCCGCTCCACCGCCGCCGACCAGCACGCGGCCTACCTGGTCGAGCTGTCGAAGGCCTGGGCGCCGGACCCGCACCGGCCGGTCTGGCTCCAGGAGGTCGGCGCCCCCGCCCCGCACATCGCCGCCGAGGACGCCGCCCGGTTCACCGGCGCCACCGTCGAGGCCGTCCTGGACTGCCCCGACCTGTGGGGCGTCACCTGGTGGTGCTCGCACGACGTGGACCGCGCGCTGGCCGACTTCCCCGAGCTGGAGTACAGCCTGGGAATCCTCACCACCGACCGGCGGGTCAAGCCGGCCGGCGCCCGGCTGGCCGCCGCCGTCACCGCCGTCCGCGAAGGCTGGCGGGCACCGGCCCCGCGCACCACCGCGGTGGTGGTCGCCACCGGCGACGAGGTCACCGCGCCCAAGCGCTCGGTCTGCGGCCCGGGCGGCAGCGTCTTCGAGGCGTTCATGCGCCTGGCCGGGGACGGCGCCCGCCCGACCACGGTGCTCGCCGAACACGCCGGGGATCCCGCCCACCTGTCCGCCCGGGGCATCACCGAGGTCGTCCACCCGGACGACGTACGCTGACGGCCCCTCCCACGTTCGTTCCCCCTCAGTCGCACAACGGAGTCCGCTGACATGCACGATGACCGCAGCCTGGTCGAAGCCCGCCTCAAGCGCGTCCTGGACGAGCGCATCCGCCCGGCGGTCCACCCCGAGTCCGTCCCGCTCTCGGTCACGATCTGGACGGCGCCCGGTGAGCCCGTCCCGGTCGCCGAGGGCCTGGCCGCGCCGCGCTCGCCGATCGCCGTCGGCGACGCCTGGGGTGCGCCGTGGGGCACCAGCTGGATCACCGTGACCGGCACCGTGCCCGAGGCGTGGGCCGGGCGCACGGTCGAGGCCCTGATCGACCTCGGTTTCGACGCCAACATGCCGGGCTTCCAGTGCGAGGGCCTGGTCTACCGGCCGGACGGCACGCCCGTGAAGGGCCTCAACCCGCAGAACCAGTGGGTGCGGATCGCCTCCCCGGCGGCCGGCGGCGAGCCGGTGCTGCTGCACGTCGAGGCGGCGTCCAACCCGGTCATCCTGGACTACCACCCCTTCCTGCCGACCGAGTTGGGCGACAAGGAGACCGCCGGGAGCACGCCGCAGTACCGGCTGGAGCGGATGGACCTGGCCGTCTTCGACGAGACGGTCTGGCAGCTGGTGATGGACCTGGAGGTGCTCGGCGAGCTGATGGCGGAACTGCCGGCCGACGGCGCCCGCCGCTGGGAGCTGCTGCGGGCGGTCGAGCGGGCACTCGACGCGATCGACCTCCAGGACGTCAACGGCACCGCGGCCGGGGCCCGTTCGCACCTCACCGAGGTGCTGGCCGCGCCCGCCGTGCCGTCCGCGCACCGGATCAGCGCGATCGGCCACGCCCACATCGACTCCGCCTGGCTCTGGCCGCTGCGCGAGACGGTCCGCAAGGTCGCCCGCACCACCGCCAACATGACCGCGCTGCTGGAGGACGAACCGGACTTCCTCTACACCATGTCCCAGGCGCAGCAGTTCGCCTGGATCAAGGAGCACCGCCCCGAGGTGTACGCCCGGGTGAAGAAGGCGGTCGCGGACGGCCGGTTCGTGCCGGCCGGCGGCATGTGGGTGGAGTCGGACACCAACATGCCGTCCTCGGAGGCGATGGCCCGTCAGTTCGTGCACGGCAAGCGGTTCTTCCTGGAGGAGTTCGGGGTCGAGAACCAGGAGGCCTGGCTGCCGGACACCTTCGGCTTCACCGGCGGCCTGCCGCAGATCATCCGCAACGCGGGCTCCAAGTGGCTGCTCACGCAGAAGATCTCGTGGAGCCAGGTCAACAAGTTCCCGCACCACACCTTCCTCTGGGAGGGCATCGACGGCACGAGGATCTTCACCCACTTCCCGCCCGTGGACACCTACAACTGCTCGATGAAGGGCAGCGAGATCGCCCACGCGGCACGGAACTTCAAGGACAAGGGCGTCGCCCGGCGCTCGCTCGCGCCGACCGGCTGGGGCGACGGCGGCGGCGGCACCACCCGCGAGATGATCGCCAAGGCGGCCCGGCTGCGCGACCTGGAGGGCTCGGCCACGGTGCGCTGGGAGCGGCCGGCCGAGTTCTTCGAGAAGGCCGAGGCCGAGTACCCGAAGCCGCCGGTCTGGGTGGGCGAGCTCTACCTGGAGCTGCACCGGGCCACGCTCACCAGCCAGGCCCGGACCAAGCAGGGCAACCGGCGCAGCGAGAACCTGTTGCGCGAGGCCGAACTCTGGTGCGCCACGGCCGCGCTGCGCACCGGCCACCCGTACCCGTACGAGCAGCTGGACCGGATCTGGAAGACGGTGCTGCTGCACCAGTTCCACGACATCCTGCCCGGCTCGTCGATCGCCTGGGTGCACCGCGAGGCCGAGGCCACGTACGCGCGTCTGGCGGCGGAGCTGGAGGAGCTGATCGGCGCGGCCCAGCAGGCCCTGGCCGGGGACGCGGCGGGCGGGCGCGAGCTGGTCTTCAACGGTGCCCCGCACGTCCGTTCGGCGGTGCCGGCGGGCGGGGCGTGCCCGGTGCCGGCGACCGGCGCGGGCGGCGGCTGCACGGTGACGGCGCGCGACGGCGGCGGCTTCGTCCTGGACAACGGCCTGCTGTCGGTGGCCGTGGACGGCTACGGGCTGGTGGTCTCGGCGGTCGACGCGGCGAGCGGCCGGGAGACGGTCGCCCCCGGGGCCCGGGCCAACCTGCTCCAGCTGCACCCCGACTTCCCCAACATGTGGGACGCCTGGGACGTGGACCAGTTCTACCGCAACACCGTGACCGACCTGACCGCGGCGGACGAGGTCGCGGTGTCCGTCTCCTCCCCCGACGAGGCGGCCGTCCGGGTGGCCCGCTCGTTCGGCTCCTCCACGGTGGTCCAGACGCTGAGCCTGCGGGCCGGGTCGCGGCGCCTGGACATCGACACCGAGGTCGACTGGCACGAGACCGAGAAGTTCCTCAAGGCGTCGTTCCCGCTGGACGTGCACACCGAGCGGTACGCGGCCGAGACCCAGTTCGGCCACCAGTTCCGCCCGACCCACACCAACACCAGCTGGGAGGCGGCCAAGTTCGAGGCCTGCAACCACCGCTTCGTCCACCTGGAGGAGCCGGGCTGGGGCGTCGCGCTGGTCACCCCCTCGACGTACGGCCACGACGTCACCCGGGCGGTCCGCGCGACGGACGGCGGGACGACCACCACGGTCCGCTTCTCCCTGCTGCGCGCGCCGCGCTTCCCCGACCCGCAGACCGACCAGGGCGTGCACCGGTTCCGGCACGCGCTGGTGCCGGGCGCGGCGATCGGCGACGCGGTCCGCGAGGGGTACGCCGTCGGCCTGCCGGAGCGCCGGGTGACCGGTTCGGCGGAGGCGGTCCGGCCGCTGGTGGAGCTGGACGAGGCGGCGCTGGTGGTCAGCGCCGTCAAGCTCGCCGACGACGGCAGCGGCGACCTCGTGCTCCGGGTCTACGAGGCCGGCGGCGGGCGGGCCCGGGGCCGGCTCCGCACGTCCTTCCGGCCGGCCGCCGCGGTGCCCTGCGACCTGCTGGAGCGCCCGTGGGACGGCACGCGCGGCGAGGTCGCGGTGGACGGCGACGGCGTCACGCTGAGCCTGCGGCCGTTCGAGCTGGTCACCCTGAGGCTGACGCCCTCGGCCTGATCCTGTTTGCTGTCCCTGTCGACGGTCCGTCCCGTCGCCGTCGCGATCGATCGCCCCCGCCCGGCCCCCGGGCGGGGGCCCGTACCCCGCCCCGGAGCCACCCGCCATGACCGCCCCCACGCCGCCCTCCTCCGCCCGGGCCTCCGCCGCGCCGGCCCCCGACGCGCTGGCGGGCGCCGGCTCCGCCGCCGGGCCGCTGTTCGCCGCAATCGACATCGGCGGGACCAAGATCGCCGGGGCGCTCGTCGACTCCGCGGGGGCCCTCGCGCACCGGGTCCGGTTCCCCACCCCGGCCCGGGACCCCGGCGCCGCCGTCCTCGCCGTCGTGCACCGGGTGCTGGACCGGCTGGCGTCCGCCCCCGGGTGGGCCGCCGTCGGCGCCGTCGGCATCGGCAGCGCCGGCCCGGTGGACCTCGGGCACGGCACCGTCAGCCCGGTCAACATCCCCGGCTGGCGCGACTTCCCGCTCACCGCCGAGGTCGCCGCGCACCCGTCCGTCGGCCCCCGCACCGTCGTACTGGCCGGGGACGGGGTGGCGATGGCCGCCGCCGAGCACTGGCGCGGCGCGGCACGCGGCGCCGACAACGCGCTCTGCCTGGTCGTCTCCACCGGCGTCGGCGCCGGTCTGGTGCTGGACGGCGCCGTCCGACCCGGCCCCAGCGGCAACGCCGGCCACCTCGGCCACATCACCGTCGACCTCGACGGCGACCCGTGCCCGTGCGGCTCGCGCGGCTGCCTGGAGGGCCTCGCCAGCGGCACCGCGATCGCCCGCCGCGCCCTCGCCGGGGGCTGGCGCCCGACCGGGGACGACCGCTCCGCCCGCGCCGTGGCCGCCGACGCGCTGGCCGGCCACCCGGTCGCGGTGGCCGCCTACGACCGGGCCGCCCAGGCACTGGCCGCCGGGATCGCCGCCACCGCCTCGCTGGTCGACCTGCACCGGGTGGTGATCGGCGGCGGGGTCGCCGCCGCCGGCCCGGCCCTGTTCGACCCGCTCGCCCGCCACCTGGACCGGTACGCCGCGCTGCCGTACGTCCGCGGGCTCGACGTCCGCCGCGCCGAACTCGGCACCGACGCGGGCCTGATCGGCGCCGCCGCGCTCTGCCGCTGACCCTCCCCCCGGAGCACCCGCATGCCCACCCCGCCGTCCGCCCCGCCCGCGCACACACCTCCGTCCGCGCTGCCCCCGTTCGCCCTGCTGGCCAATCCCGTGCGCGACTACGCGTGGGGCTCCACCACCGCCATCCCCGCGCTCACCGGCACCCCGCCGACCGGCGCGCCGCAGGCGGAACTCTGGATGGGCGCACACCCGTCCGCGCCGTCGGTGCTCGACGACGGGCACGGACCGCGCCCGTTGGACCGGCTGATCGCCGAGGCCCCCGCGCAGTTGCTGGGGCCGGAGACCGTCCGGCGGTTCGGCCCACGGCTCCCCTTCCTGCTCAAGGTGCTGGCCGCCGACCGGGCGCTCTCCCTCCAGGTCCACCCGACCCGTACCCAGGCCGAGGCGGGCTGGGCCGCCGAGGAGGCCCGTGACGTCCCGCTCGACGCCCCGGACCGGGTCTACCGGGACCGCGGCCACAAGCCCGAACTCATCTGTGCTCTGGGTGACTTCGAGGCGCTCTGCGGGTTCCGCCCGGCCGCAGCGACGGCCGCGCTGTTCGACCGGCTGGCCGTGCCGCTGATCGCCCCGTGGGCCGCGGCGCTCCGCCGGCGCCCCGCCTCGGAGGTGCTGCCCGCGCTGCTGCGGCACGTCCTGGAGGTGGCCCGCCCCGGGGCCGGCGACCTCGCCGCCGTCACCGCCGCCCTGCACCGGACCGCCGCGGACGGCGGCCCGTTCGCCGAAGCCTGCGCCGGGTACGCCCGCGCCGCCGCGGACCACCCCGGCGACCCCGGGCTGGTCGCCGCCCTGCTGCTCAACCACGTCCGGCTCCGGGCCGGTCAGGCGCTCGCCCTGGACGCGGGCGTGCCGCACGCCTACCTGCGCGGGGTGGGCGTGGAGCTGATGGCCAACTCGGACAACGTGCTGCGCTGCGGCCTCACCGCCAAGCACGTCGACGTCGACGGCCTGCTCGCGGTGACCGCGTTCCGCACCGGCGAGCCGGCCGTACTGACCGCCCGCACCCCCGACGACGGGGGCACCCCGGACGGTGCACGCACTCCGGGCGGCGGCGGGATCGAGGAGCGGTTCCCCTCGCCCGCTGCCGAGTTCCGTCTCTCGCGGCTACGGCCCACGGCCGTACCCGTCCGGGTCGACCTGGCGGACGCCCCGCAGATCCTCCTCTGCACCGCGGGCCGTGCCCGCCTCCGTGCCCCCGGTGGCGCCGGCCTCGACCTCCCCCCGGGCCGCTCCGCCTACCTCCGCCCCGGCGCCGGTCCCGTCCGTCTCACCGGCCCGGGCGCGGAGCTCTTCCGCGCCACCGTCGGCGGCTGAGGAGCGGTACGCGCCGGACACCGCCTCCACCCCTTGCACAGGAAGAAGCCCCAGTCGACTTCCTGTGCCCGGCGTCGGCTCACGCGGTGGATCGGTGCGCGCGGTGGTTCGGCGCGTGCGGTGGATCGGTGCGCGGTGTCCCGGCCTCGCGCGGCGGCTCAGCGCCCGCGGTGGCGGTACGACCCCACCGGGACGCTCCGGGTCAGCGCACCGAGACCCGGCAGGCGCCGGCGGGGCCGGTGGTGGGCCGGCACGGGCGCGGCCACCGGTCCGCGCGGCGACTTCACCGCCACGCGGGGCGGCTGCGCCGGGCCCTCGCCCGTCGATCCGTCTGCGATCGGCCCCTCGGCCGTCGGGTCCACCGGCTGGAACGCCGAGAGGAAGCTCCGCTCGGACGGGCTGAGCGTACGGGACCGGCCGGACGCCTCGTCCCGGGCCACCACCACCGTCCGCGCCCGCATATACGTCCGCGGGTCGCGGCACACATTCACCACGACATGCGCGGAACTGCGCCCCAGACGTTCAACGCTCAACCGCACCAGCAATGGTTCCGGCTGATGGTGCAGCTGCTCCAGGTAATCGATCTCGTGCCGGGCGATCAGGAATCCGGACGGAAATAGCGAATCCCGGACGGCGACCGCGTGGTGACAGAACAGGTCGTAAATTCCCTCCTGAACGTAGGAGACCAGCCGGGCGTTGTTGATGTGCCCGTTCTCGTCGACGTCGCTCCACCGGGTGGGACAGGCCAGGACGTGCGCGTTGGCGTGCGCCGCGTGCGTGTGCGGCGCGCTCACCGCTGCTTCGGCCCGGCGTCGCCCCGACCGGCGGCGGCAGCCCCGGCGGGCAGCAGCGCCCGCTGCAACCTCGCGTAGTAGACGGCGTGTTCGGACGCCATCCGGGCGGCGGTCCAGCCCTCCTCGGCGGCCTCCGCGGCGGCCTGGACGACCAGGCTGTCGAGCACCCCGTCGACGGCGCGGCAGAGCTCCGCCACCGCCGCGAAACGCTCGGGGACGTCGGCCCCGGAGGCCGCGTCACGGGCCGGGAACGCGGCGAGCGAGTCCACGGCGAGCCGCAGTTCGTCGACGGTGTCCGACCGGTTTTCCGAAAGGCAATTGCGCACAGTTTTCTCCCGAAACGGATACGGCATTGTCTGATGTTCGAACCCAGTGAGTGGTTCGAGTCCCCCCGGCGCCATGGACGCTATCCCAGCCCGGGCACCTCGCGGATGGTTTACGGAACCAGAGCGGAAACTGACCACCATTGGAGTAGTTTGCCGCTGCATAAAATCAGCCGCATCCACCGAATGCCAGCCCGGTCCCATAGTCCCACCGGTCGCTCCCCCGGGCCTTCCGCTCACGCCGCGCTCCCCCAACTGGTCCACCAGCGCGCCTTGTAGAGCCAGGCGCCGGGCAACCTCCGGACGGCGTCCGGACGGTGCAGCGAGAGCACCGAGGTGCACCAGGAACAGGGGCCCGCGTGGTCCGGGGCCGCGATGAGCAACCGCCCCGAACCCGGCTCGTCGCCGACGCTCTTGACGTCCCTCCCCGCCTGCTCGCCGCCCAGGCCGACCTTCGAGAAGCGGTCCGTCGCGGGATCGAACCGCCAGAGGTGCCCGGCGGTGCTCACCCAGAAGCGCCCGGGCGTGGCGAGCACCGGCGCCAGGTCGTGACCTCCCGGCTCCGGCAACGGCACCGCCCGGACCGCGGTCAGGGTCGGCGCTGCCGCGGTGCCGCCCACCCGGAGCGCGGTCAGCGTGTCGTCGCCGACCGCCCAGAGCAGTCCGGTCCGCCGGTCCCAGTGCACGCCGTGCGCGCCCGGGAGCCGGAATTCGGCGTGCACCGAGCTCCGCGGCCCCTGCGAGGCCGTGTAGAGCCGGATCCACCCGCCGGTGGAGGCCGCCACCGCGACGTTCCCGTCCGGCAGCAGCTCCGCGCTGTGCGGGTTGGCGAGCGGACCGGTGTCGACCGCCCAGGCGGCGGCGCCGGTCGCGGTGTCGACCGCGGCCGCCAGCCCGCCCGAGGCGGTCGTGAGCAGGTAGCGGCGACCGTGCCGCACCCGGCTCTTCGCCTCGTCCGGCATCGACCAACTGCGTTCCGGCCGGAGGTCGTCGAGGTCCGGCGCGGTGTCCGCCGACCACGACCAGACCACCGGCAGGCGGTCCGGCCCCCGGTAGGCCATCAGCTCCTCGGCGCTCTGCAGCACCAGCACCCGCCGGGACGCCTGGTCCACCACGACGACCGCCCATCCGGGCCCCGCCGTCGCCTGCCCGGTCGGCACCGTCGCCGCGACCGCCGCGAGCACCGCCACACCCACCGCCACGCGCCACGTCCGCACCCACTTCACCTCCACCGTCCGCCCTCGCCCCACCGTCCGGTGTCCTTCCCCGACCCGCCAGCGGGCAGGCTCCGACCGGCCTATCCGCTCCCCCCGGGCCACCTCCCCGCCAGGGGCCCGCTACCGCCCTCCGGCGTAGCCCGCACCGGAGCACCGGTCTGCGCCCCGCCCGACACTCCGGGCCGGGACCCCGCCCGACACTCCGGCCGCCCTCGTCGGTGCGCCGCGCCTTCGGTGCGGAGGAGGCGGGGCCGGGCGGCACCCCGGGTGAGGGCGACGCGTCCGGCCTCGCCGACCGTCCGCGCCCGCCCGGCCCGCGGACGCCGCCGAGGCCCCCGGGGACCGGTGCCGCGCGCCCCGGTCCGCCGGCCCTCGCCTACCGGCCGGCGACCAGGTCGCCGAGGCGGGCCAGCGGGGAGGTCGTGGGACGGCCGGCGGCCTCCTGACGGTCGGCGGCGTGGTAGACCGCGTAGAGGGCGTGCACGCCGAGCCAGCGCAACGGCTCGGGCTCCCAGCGGCGGACGGTGTGGCCGACCCAGGGCAGCCGGGTCAGCTCGGTGTCGCGGCCGAGGACGAGGTCGCACAGGGTCCGCCCGGCCAGGTTGGTGGTGGTCACCCCGCTGCCGACGTACCCGCCGGCCCACCCGAGCCCGGTGCGGCGGTCCAGGTCGACGGTGGCGCACCAGTCCCGGGGCACGCCGAGCACACCCGCCCAGGCGTGGTCGATCCGGGCGGACCGGGCGGCGGGGAAGAAGGCGTCCAGGACCTCCCGCAGCTGCCGGACGGTCGCCTCCTGCGTGGTGCCGTCGGTGTCGGTCCGCGAGCCGAAGCGGTAGGGCACGCCGCGCCCGCCGAGGGCGATCCGGTCGTCGGCGGTGCGCTGCGCGTACATGTAGGCGTGGGCGAAGTCCCCGAGCACCTCGCGGCCCTCCCAGCCGGTCCCGGCCCAGAACGACGGCGGCAGCGGCTCGGTGGCGATCATCGCCGAGTTCATCGGCAGCCAGGTGCGCCGCTCCCCGGCCAGCCCGGCGGTGAACCCCTCGGTGGCGCGCAGCACGTACCGGGCGGTGACGGTGCCGTGCGGTGTGACGGCGGCCGGCCGGTCGCCACCCCGGATCTCGGTGACCGGCGTCCCCTCGTACACCGCCACGCCCAGCCGCTCCACGACCGCCGCCAGCCCCGCAGCCAGCTTGGCGGGCTGCACGCGCGCGCCGTGCGGGCTCCACACCCCGCCGAGCGCGCCCTCGACCCGCAGTCGCTCCCGGGTCTGCGACGCGCTCAACTCCTCGACACGGCCCGGTCCGTAGGCGGCCTCCGCGTCCGCGAACGCCCGCAACCGGGCCAGCTGGGCCGGTGTCCGGGCCACCTCCAGCACCCCGCCCCGGACGAGGTCGGCGTCGACGCCCTCCGCCGCCAGGGTCCGCGCGACCTCGCCGACGGCCGCGTCCATCACCCGCTGCATCGCCGCGGCCCGCTCCCGCCCGTACCGCCGGGCGAACGCGCCGCGCCCGGCGAACCCGTTGTAGAGCCACCCGCCGTTGCGCCCCGACGCTCCGTACCCGCAGAACCGCGCCTCCAGTACGGCGATCCGCAGCCCGGGGTCGGCCTTCCTCAGGTAGTACGCCGTCCACAGCCCCGTGTACCCGCCGCCCACCACGCACACGTCGACGTCGAGGTCCCCGGGCAGCGCGGGCCGCGCCTCGGGCACCCCCAGCTGCCGCCACCAGAACGACACCCCGCCGTTCACACCCGCAACGCCAGACGCCACGACCCCGACCTCCACTCACGCCGTTCCCGGATCCCCGGACGCTACGCGCGCCCCGGGCTCCCGGACCACCGCCACCGTGCAAGGAATCCGGCCGTCCGCCCCTGCACCCTGTCAGGGACGGACGACCGGACCGGCAGGTGCCGGCGGGCCCGCTCAGCCCGGGGTGGAGCCGGTGACCGGGTCGGAGAGGGGGATGCTCCCGCCCGCGAGGCCCGCCTTGACGAACTGCCAGGTGAGGCCGTTGATGACGCCCTGGCCGAGGGGGGCGAACGTGGCGAAGGCGGGCCGGCTGAGGTCGATGTGGGTGGCGTCGCAGGACGGACACTGGTCCTTGACGGGGACGGTCACGGTCCTGCCCTGGTAGGTGACCTTGACCGAGATGCCCTTGCAGACCGGGTCGTTGTTGGGGTTCGCCGTGGTCCACCAGGTGTGCGAGACGGCGACCAGCATCTGGGTGGCCGCGTCGATCCGGCTCCCGCAGGCGCCGTAGCCGGCGTCGTTGTAGTAGGTGGCCTTGCCCTTCACGGGCTTGTTGATCGGTATCGCGGCGCTCGCGGTGCCGGCACTCAGCGCGACGAGCGCGGCGGCGGCCAGCGGGACGCCTGCCAGGATCCGGAGGTTCGGGACAACTCGCATGTGCACCCTCCCGGTTCGGTTCGGTGGGAGGACGGTAGGCAGGCCCGGCACGACCGGTACAGACATCTGACATGTTGTCATGAACACAAGTCAGCGAGCTTTACCAACGCGGCCGAAGGGGGGACGATACGTGACCGCACGGTCCCCCGGCTCGTTGACCCGGCACCGTCCACGCGTCCTCGGAGGCCCCCGTGCGCACCGCTCTCCCCACCGCCCTCCCCACCGTCCTGACCGTGCTGCTCGGCGCCGCCGCGCTCCTCGGGACGGCCGCCGGCCAGGCCGCCGCCGCGCCGGTGCGAGTGCCGGTGCCGGTGAACGCGCCCGCGAACGCGCCTGCCCCTGCGCCCGCACCTGCGCACCGGGAGGTCAACCAGGGCTACAGCATCCCCGTCGGCGCCGTCACCGACCTCGGCGCACTGCCCGTGCTCGGCAGCCTCGGGCTCGACTTCGCCCGCCTGCTCGGCGCCTGACGGGACCGGCTCCCCCGCACCGGCGGGAACCCGGTGTACAGCGGGAGGACGGCTTGACAAGATCACTGTCATGCACACCTTCTCCGCACCCGACGGCACCCTCCTCGCCTACCGCGTCGAGGGCGACGGCGACGGCGACCCCGTCGTCTGCCTGCCCGGCGGGCCCATGCAGGACTCCCGATACCTCGGCGACCTCGGCGGGCTGGCCGCCCGCACCGGCCGCCGCCTGGTCGTCCTCGACCTGCGGGGCACCGGCGACTCCGCCGTACCCGCCGACACCGCCACCTACCGCTGCGACCGCCTGGTCGACGACGTCGAGGCGCTCCGCGTCCACCTCGGGCTCGACCGGCTCGACCTGCTCGGCCACTCGGCCGGCGTCAACCTCGCCGTCCGGTACGCGGAGCGCCACCCCGAGCGGGTGGCGCGGCTCGCGCTGATCACGCCCTCCGTGATGGCCCTCGGCGTGACGATCGACGGGGAGACCCGGCGCGAGACCGCCCGGCTCCGCCGGGGCGAGCCGTGGTTCGCCGAGGCGTACGCGGCGCTGGAGGCGATCACCTCCGGGCGCGGCGGACCGGCCGACTGGCCGGCCATCACCCCTTTCACGTACGGGCGTTGGGACGACCAGGCCCGGGCCCGGGCGGCGGCCGAGGGCGATCGACGCAACAGCGAGGCGGCCGGCGTCTTCGGCTCCGAGGGCGCCTTCGACCCGCCGGCCACCCTGGCCGGGCTCGCCGCCTGCGCGGCGCGCGTCCTGGTGCTCGCCGGCGAAGTGGACGTCAGCGCTCCCCCGAAGGCGGCGGCCGAGGTGGCCGCGCTCTTCCCGGACGCCGGGTTCGCCGTGCAGCCGAAGGCCGGGCACTACCCGTGGCTCGACGACGCCGAACTGTTCACGGCCGAGGTCGCGGGCTTCCTGACGTGACACGGGGCGACGCGGGGCCCGTCCGGAGCTGCTCCGGGCGGGCCTTTCGCATGCGTGCGGGCCTCCTCCGGGGTTTCTTCCGCTGCGAAAGTTAGTAATCCCGATACTCCCCCGACAGGCGGGAACACTCCGCCGTCGCACCCCCGACATCACCCCGACATCGGCCGCAACACCGCGCCACAGCGCCGCAACACCCCTGTCCACCAGGCAGAACGGACGATTGACAGGGAGGCCGCGCCTTCAGCACCATGAGCGCCGAGCCACTCGAAACGCCCGGAGGGAGGGCCGATGAGCACCGTTGACCGTGCCGAGCACGGCCCCGTTCGCCGGGGCCCGTGTCGCCGCCGCTGTTGTCGCGGAGCGCTCGCCCGCTGACACCCGTCCGGGCCGCGCCGACCGCGTCCCCGGACCGGCGCACCCGCACCCGGACCCGCACCCGCACCCGGGGTGGCGCGCCGCCCCGCCGTGCCCGTCCGGCCGCGGCCGGCCCGCACACCGCCGCACCCACGTCACCCGCTTCCCGTTCCGCCTGCCCGCGACCGGCCCTGCCGCCGTCACGCCCCGGCGCACCGCGGCACGCCGTCGAAGCGGCCTCCCACTCCCCTCCACCCCGCCTCCCCACGAGAGCTGAGGAACCGTCATGAGCTTTGCCCAGAACCAGATCACCGAGCTCGACCTCACCCCGGCCGCCGGCCGGATCGGCGCGATCGTGAACGACGTCCGCCTCGGCGGCGACCTGCCCACCGGGACCGTCGCCGCCATCGAGGCCGCGCTCCACACGCACAAGGTCCTGTTCTTCCGCGGCCAGCAGCACCTGGACGACGCCGAGCACGAGGCGTTCGCCCGCCTGCTGGGCCACCCGGTCGGCCACCCGACCGTCCCCAGCGCGGACGGCCGCTACATCTTCGAGCTGGACGCCACCAAGGGCGTGCGCGCCAACAACTGGCACACCGACGTCACCTTCGTCCCGTCCTACCCGAAGGCGTCGATCCTGCGCTCGCTGGAGCTCCCGCCGGCCGGCGGATCGACCGTGTGGGCCAACACGGTCGCCGCGTACGAGGACCTGCCGGAGCCGCTGAAGGTGCTGGCCGAGTCGCTGCGCGCCGTCCACACCAACGACTACGACTACGCGGCCAGCCTGGCCCTCCGCCCGGAGCTGGCGGACAACGCCGAGATCGCCAACCTGTTCCGTCAGGTGTTCGTCTCGACCGCGTTCAAGACCGAGCACCCGCTGGTCCGGGTGCACCCGGTGACCGGTGAGAAGAGCCTGCTCCTGGGCGCGTTCGCGCAGCGGATCCAGGGCGTCTCGGGCGCCGACAGCCGGGCCCTGATCACGCTCTTCCAGCGGTACGTGGAGCGCCTGGAGAACACCGTCCGCTGGGACTGGCAGGTCGGCGACGTCGTCATCTGGGACAACCGGGCCACCCAGCACTACGCGGTCAACGACTACGGCGACGAGCCGCGCCTGGTCCGCCGGATCACCCTGGACGGCGACCTGCCGGTCGGCGTCGACGGGGTGCCGAGCCGGCTGCTGGAGCCCGCCGACCCGCCGAAGGTGGCCGGTCTGGTGCCGGCCGAGGAACTGGAGGCCGCAGCCCGCGGCTGACCCCGCCGGCCCGCCCCGGCCCTGCGAACCCGACGCGGGGCCGGGGGGCGCGACACCGCGCCACCCGGGCAGACCGCCGGGTTCGCCGCACCGCCCACCGCCCCGGCACCCATCGCCCCATCGCCCCGACGCCCCGAAGGACCGCCGATGTTCACCGCATCCCCGCCCCCGGCCGAGAAGCCCCGCACCGGGGACGAGCGGCGGGACGTCAACGCCGCGGCCGTGCTGCGGGCGGTGCTGGACCACGGTCCGGTCGCCCGCAGCCGGGTCGCCGCGCTCACCGGACTCAGTCCGGCCGCGGTGTCCCGGCAGGTGGTCGACCTCTCCCGGTTCGGGCTGCTCCGCGAGCGGCCCGAACTGGCGGGCGGCGGCGCCGGGACGGTGGGCCGCCCGCAGCTCCCGGTGGACGTCGACACCGGCCGGCTCGCCGTCGCCGGCCTGCACATCGGTGTTCCGTACACCACCTTCGCCTTCCTCGACCTGCGCGGAAACGTGCTGTACCGCCAGGAGTTGAGCAACCGTGGCCGCACCGGCCACGCGGTGCTCCGGCCGCTGCTGGAGCGGCTGCCCCGGCTGCTGGCCGCCGTGCCGGACGGCCGGACGCCGGTCGGCCTGGGCGCGGTGACCGGCGGCGCGGTGGACCGGGAACGCGGCGTGATGGTCCGTCACGAACCCCTCGGCTGGCGGGACCTGCCGCTCGGCGAGCTGCTGGCGAAGGCCTCCGGCCTGCCCGTCCAGGTGGACAACCACGCCCGGGCGCTGGCCCAGGCGGAAATCCTGTTCGGGCACCCCGCGGCCCGCCGCTCCATGGTCCACCTGTTCGTCGGCCACGTGGTGGACGCCGCGCTCGCGGTGGCCGGCACCGTGCACGTCGGACCGCAGTCCCCGACCGGGGACGTCGCCCACCTCCCCGTGGCGGACAGCGACGAGCTCTGCCACTGCGGCCGCACCGGCTGTCTGGCGGTCGCCGCCTCGGACACCACGCTCTTCGAGGCGGCGGCCGCCGAAGGCATCACCCGGAAACCGGACCGCACCGAGTTCACCGCCGCCGTACTGGCGGGCGACCCGCGCGCCGACAAGCTGGTCCGGCGCCGGGCCGCGACCGTCGGACGCGCGCTGGCACTGCTCGCCGACGTGGTCAATCCGGACCTGCTGGTCCTGACCGAGACCTTCGCCCTGCTGGACAAGGCCTACCTGGACGTGGTGCGGGAGGAGTTCGCGCTCCGCTCGCACCTTCGCCGGGACGCCGACCTGCTGATCGCCCAGCAGCGCGGGGCCGACGTGCTGGCCGTGGCGGCGGGGGCGGCGGCGCTCGCCGCCCTCTACGCCCGGCCGCTGCACGCCATGGCGGCGGCGGCCGAGGCCC